>JAZDKP010000251.1:0-4024 GCA_043802925.1 Fibrobacterota bacterium
GGCGATGTTCTTGACCCCATGGCGGCGGTTTGCCTCAAGCACCTTATGCATGGCGGGACTGTTGGACAAGCCGCCGATCCAATTCGCTTCCATACCGCTGATGCCTAAACGCCTGTAAAAATCGGCCATGCGGTCATAATCGTTTTCGGGGACTGTGCCGTAAATTCCGTAGGGATAAAATCCAAAACGTTTCGGCAATTTCCGCCCGGCGGCGACCACGCCGGCTGTGACCAGGCGGCTTGACCCCTTTGCCATGGTCTTCTCCCCGTAGCGCAATTCCCACGCTATCGTGTCAACCAGCCGCTCCGGTGGTTTGATCCAGATGACGATACCGTAATCGGATTGGCTTTTTATCAGGCGTTGAGCAAGACGGTCGTTGACAAGCGGGATGCGGATGCACCGGTATGCTTTGCCGTTTTGCGTTAAATTCGTTACTGCAAAATTCCCGTTGACGCCCGGTTGCCCCGCGACGGTTGCCCCAAGGAACTCCACCGCGCAGGGCAAGCTTACCTCCATGACCGTCGGTTCCAAGAAGCGTTTCGGCAGTTCAATTTTGTGTTTTCCATTGTCCCTGGCATAGAGCGAGATCAAGATCGCGTTCCAGTCGTTGCCATAGCAGAACAGGGTATTGTTGCTCCGCCGCTCGGATGGCCATAATTCCACCGACGCTGCCTGCAGGCGCGTGTTCAACCCGGTCAGAACCGCAACAACCGCCAACACGGCAATGATCATCGCGCAACTATTTGACATTATTAACCTCCGCGCCATTGCATCTATATCCTGAAGCCTGCCCGAATGTCGACCCGAGAACGGGGCTGCTTTTGTAAATTTATATCCTTATTTTTTTACCACACGTAGATCATTGCGCCCGCTGGGGGAAAAGACTCATACACGCCCATGTCCACAATGCGATACATGATACGCTTATTTCCATCCAGATCGGCCGCATCATTCATCCAGCTTTGATTAACCCCCGCATTGATGCAGGGCGAATTGACGGCTAAGCGATAATTAGCCACATTCGTATCCACAAACACGGGAGCATTGGTAATATTGCCCGTCCCTTCGGGCAATCCCGGCATATTGGTGGGTATGGGCATGGTACAGCAATTTGAATAGACCGCGTTCGTCCCGCCGACCGCCCACCAATTCGCTCCGCCGGCATTGTTGTAATAAAGAATACTGTTGGCTAAAGTCATATTCGTGGCACCATAGGCAAAATCCGTGCGGATTGCATAATCGCTATTGTTGGCAAAAGTGCAATTTTCTATCCTGATTGTCAATTGCTGCGAATTATAGGAGCAGCGCATGCCATCTTTATTGCCGACAATCAGGCAATTCTGGATCAGACAATTTGTATTACCGGCTGCAAGCGGGTAGATTCCACCCAGCGTATTGTTCCTTATATTGCACGAAGATATCTGCCAATTATTTCCGCTTATCCGCAGTCCCTGACCGCTATTTCCGTTAATATCGCAATTTGCGACAATGACTCTTTGATTAGGGTCGGAAAGGATGTCTATGGCCCTGACAGTGGTCACGCTTGGATGCCCGTTTCCCGTAAGCACGCAATTTGATATTATCCCCGCGCGAATCTGAACGCCCGCTATTCCGGCCTGCGTTCCTCGAAATCTATTTTCGCTTATTACGCAATGCGATATTTTCCCGGTATTTATCTGAATGCCGATTGTGGTGCCGCTGTAATTATTGCTTACGTAATTACGCGTTACGAGACAGTTTGTTACAAGGCTCCCGTTGACGAAGAAGATGCCGGCCCCGCCCTGCAAAAGCCCGCTATTGGTGTAGGGAATAGTATTGGTAAAGATCCAACCGTTGGAAATCGTCAGCCCGTCCAGCACCGCCCCGGTATTGACCGCAAGGACAACCCGCGTTGTCCAGGCCGGATAATTGCCGTCAATGATCGTATTGCTGTAGTTGCCGCTCCAGCTCCTGAGCGTAATTGAATTCGTGATAACGATCATTGCCGTGCTTGTTATGATATTCCCGCCCGAAACATGAGGATGCAAGCCGGATGACACGCTTGAACAGCGATAGGTGCCGTTGGAGACCCAGACTGTCTCCCCGCCCGCGGCAACGTTCACCGCCCATTGGATGTTTGTGGCCGCTTCGGCCCAGTTGGTATACGGATTGGCAGGATCAACCGGCCCGATAGCAGGCGTTCCGGGTTCCACGACATAGCGGTCGGCATAAATAAGACTGCCGGCTGAAAAAAGAAAACCAGCCAGAATCGGCCATGGCCATGCAAAACGGGATAGCATATAATGGTGTTTCTTATTCATTATTCGGCTTGCCTTTCAACATATTTGAAAGCTATCCGCAGTAAATAAAATATTTTATTTTACTTCAAAGGCATAGAGTTTTGCGCCATTCAGGTAAAATTTGATCCTGAAAGATCTGCCCTTGAGCTCGGAAAAACCGGCCTTTTCCCATTTTACCTGATAAAACGTATCATCCCCTTTAACCGGAATACATGCCTCGGCGCCAAGGCGCTCATTACCCAATATTTCCACCCGGAGCTCCCCTTTTTCTGCTATGGTCTTGACATTCAAATAAAGGTTATCTCCCTGATGAAAAATCAGCGGACCCGTCATTACATATCCCGGGCTCCTGTGTTCCCCATACCGGCAACAAAATCCGTCACGCCGCAAAGTTGCCACTCCTATGGCGCCACTCCCTTCCCGGGTAAGACAACGGGGTTCTTCGTGCTGGGTGGGAAGACCGGTATAGTAAAGATGCAAGCGGTCATCTACCAGCACAGGCGGAACACATGAAAACAGCGCGCCGCTATCCCAGCCGCTGTCAGAGCGCCGGATTACAGGCGCGCCGCCTCCCAGCCAATTCCAATGGACGCCGTCCGTGCTGACCTGCAGCGATATTGACAAAGGCCCCAGATCAATATTCCTGTAATGGACTGTCGGCAGAGCAACATATAAGTTCTCATACACAAATACCGATGGCGTGTAAATGTCCCAGTATCCATCACTGCCGGGTAAATTCTTGGGGTCGTTGACCACTTCTCTTTCAGACCAGCCCTTGGTCCATGAGTCGGATGTCATCCTGGCCACTGCCCTCCTGAAATCCGGGTAGGCGGGACATGCTGAGCCTTTGTACCACCAGCGGGTGTAGATATTGTATTTTTTAGTCCTGGGATCCCTGAAGCAAATGTTCATCGTATCCAGGCTGCCGGAATCAAGGATCCTGGCTCGTGTTTCAAAGTCAATGCCATCAGAAGAGACCGCCGCATACAAGCTTTCGCCCACGCGCCAGCTCATTTTATAGCGCTCGTCTCCAGGAGCGTCATAATCAATAAACACGCACCCGCCGATCCGGGACTGCCTGGATATTTCCCCTTTTTTTACATCTTCCCATAATTCCCGGTGGTGATGTGCAAACTCCTTTTCAGAAAAAACCAGGGCGCCAAAAGCTTTGGGCTGGTGGTGGCTGCCCAGCAAAGACCAGTTGGTCCATAGCATGAGACCTTTTTCGGTTGGGATACTATATGAGAGGTTAAATCCCCAGGCACAGCCCGGCCTGCCTTCCGGGACGCCCAGGGTTGAATAGGGTATCCTGACCTCAACGCTCCATCCTTCCTTGCCGCGGCAGACTGAAGCAGTCCATTCGCCCCGCCAATTTTCGACCGCTTTGCCATCAATAATACCCTCGCATTGCTCATACTTTTCACAGGCCTGTCTGCCATACCGATTAACACTGAACTTGAAAAAGCTGGCTGTTTCCAAAAGCGGGTTAATGAAGATTTCTATGGTTTCTGTTTTATACAAATCTGGAAAAGGCGCGGCGTCAATCCAATCAAAATTACCGGGGCTGACTATCCCTATGTATACGGCTTCATTATCGTATAAGACCCGGGCGCTAGCGCCATGCCTCGCAATGTTGCCCGTGTACGACTCAACAAAACCCTTGGTTACGGGGGCTTTTTGCCATGCGGATTCCTCAAGCCTGCCGTCCAACAGAACAGTTCCTTTCAATTCCTGCGCCTTTAACA
>JAZDKP010000252.1:0-16713 GCA_043802925.1 Fibrobacterota bacterium
TGTTGTCAAGGGTATGGGCGCGCATGCCGTGGACCTGTCGCGCATCCGCCAGAACGAGTGTGTGGGTGAAATGGTCGTCTTTGAAGAAGGGGAACTGCGTTCCGCCAGCCTGTTCGCGGTCGGCGACTGCGCGCTCCTCGCGTTCCATCGTGACGACCTCAACGAGGCCATCATCAAGCACCCGGCCATTGCCACTGAACTCATTAAAATATTCAGCCGCCGCCTGAGGGAGGCCAATGCAAAACTTCTGGTTGCCAACAAAGCCGCTGCGGTTTAAACGGCACGCGCCGCTACTGCTGCTGCTCGCCCTGCTGTTCGCCTCCTGCGCGGCGCCGCGCGAGGCCACGGTCCTAATATCCATGATCCCGGAACAGGAAAAGGACTTTCGCGAAACCCTGGTCCCGCCGTTTGAAAAAAAGAACAACTGCCGGCTTCGGGTCGTATCCTACCGCGACAGCGGCGATGTCGAAAAGGCCGTGCGCAGCCATCCCGGCAAAGTCCTTCTTGTCAAAACGCCCTTCGAGCGCATTCAGGGACTCCTTCGTGCAGGCCTCATGATGAGCGTCGACAGCGCGGCCGGTGAAAAAAAACTCAAGGAGATTCGCGATAAATACTTCCTGCTCCAGTTGGCCACCTTTGACGGAAAACTCTATTACTTCCCCCGAAAATTCGAATGCCGCATCATGATGTACCTCAAGTCCCGCGTGGCCGAGGCCGTGGCCCATTGGGAAAAAAAGAAGGGACCCATTGCCGAGGCGCTGCGGCGGCATAATGGGTTGGGGCTTCCGGCCAACTATGCGCTCGAAACCGACCCCAACCAGTGGGACTTTTACGATGTCTTTGTGGCAGGCTGGTACTGGGCGCACACCGATTCCACGGGCAACGTGACGCCAAAGATAGGTCACCGCGGCAAGCGTTATTCCGGCACGGCCCAGCGGCTGGTTGACCGCGTGTACGAAATGGGCGGCGACCGCACCAGCATCGTTAAAATGACCGGTGATTTTGTGGCCGATGCCTTTGAATGGGAGGCGGTCTATGCCCAGGAAAATATCTATAACCCGCGGATGCTGAAAGAGGGTTGGAGCGGTTCCGACGTCTGGAAGGGCTTCAAAAACAACGATGTCTACCTGGCGTTCATGACGCAGCTCGACGGCTTCTTCATTCACGGCACCTATTCCAGGGAATTGCCCGGTTACCTCGACAATCCGGATGACCTGGGGTTTGCGGTCATGCCCAAAGGCGTCTCCCTGCAACTGAACGCCGATGGTTCTTACCGCCGTGAAGGCACCCATGCCGTGTCCACGGGCGGTTGGTGGTGGGGTATTCCAAAAGATTCCCCCTATCCGGACCTGTCGGTCAAGCTGGCCGAATGGATCCTCGACAATGACAACCAGGTCGATGGCTGCACCAAGTTCGGCATGATTCCGGTCCGCAAGGACATTCTGGGCGACATCGGCCTTCTTTTCGGCCGGAACTGGCTTTCCGAAATCTATGACGTGTCGCTCAAGCAGGTCGTGTACAACCAGTTCCGGACCGTTCCGGTCATGAAGGATTACAAGCTGCTGGAGGATCTTTACCTCGACGCATGGTTCGATATGGTGGCGGGCGGCAACTGGGCCGGCGACGGTGAAATTGTCTCGCGTGACTATATCCGTAACCGTCTCAATACCATGTACCGGCCCCGGGCCGACTCCCTGTCCGAATGAAGCCCCTGGCCGCACTGCTCCTCGGAGTGCTGCTCGCCTCCGCGGCCTGCCTTGCCGAACCGGACCCCCGCAAGCAGATGATGATGGACCCGCTGCCTCGCACGCTGGGCGACCGGGGCGTGCTTTTAGCCGCAGGCCCCGAATACCTGCGCGTTACGCGCGACTACTTTCTGTACGATACCGTTGAACGGACCGCAGAGGGGCCCATGACCCGGCTCTATGGCTTCGGGTTTGCGCTTTCGCGCGATATTCCGGATGCCCGGGGCCGCGATCATCTTGCGCCGTTTATCAGCGCTTCTTTCATGCCCGACCAACCCGCATTTCTGGATGACCCCACGGGAATCATCATTCCCTGCAATTACTACCAGTTTCAACTGGGCGTGCAGGTCGGCCGCTCCGCCCTTCCCAAAGCCGTTGTGCGTCCTTATTTTCTGGCCGGCCCTACGCTGAACCTGCTTCTTTGGCAAAAGCGTACCGTGGTCCAGCGGCTCGCCTGGGGTGCGGCCGCGCGGAGCGGTGTTCTGTTTAAGGGGTTTGGCCGGAAATGGATCGTGGAATTGAACTACAGCCTTTCCGCCCTTTTCAGCGGTTACCCGGACGCCTATATGGATGTCCGTGAATACATACACACGGTCGGCTTGCGCGCCGGACCCGCTTTTTAATTTTTTCCGAACATTTCCCGTAGAATCCGCTTCCAATGATGGAAGAGGCTGCTTCCCGGCCCTTCCGGGCCGTAGGATTGCCGGACGTACGCAGGCGGAAAAAGGAGCCGGAGCATCTTTTCCGTGCGTGGTTCCGCCATTTTCAGAATAAGGGGATAAAGTTCGCGTTTTTCCGTGGCATCTTTGGCAACATTCCGGAGGTCGCGCAAATGGGAGTCCCGTACGCGGAACGGGGCGAGGAGGGGTTTTGGAAAGAGGTCCACACCAAAACGTTCCAGTGCGTAATAATGGGTGTACAGGACCGGGAAGGATATTTCCGTGCACGCGGCCAGCCGTTCCCAGACCGAAAGGTTGATGCCGTGTTTCAGTATCTGGTAGATGTCCACAAGCGGAAAGAGACGACGACCCATTTCATCAAACAATTGCAGACAGGAATAGAGGAGGTACAACTCATCGGACAGTCTCCGTTCTTCCAATAAAGATGCGGTCCGGACCGCGTCAAGACGGAAAAGCACGCGGTATTTGTAGGAGACGATGTCGGAATGGACCTCAAGAAGCACACCGTTGCCTTCATAACGTGAATGGTAGTGCGGACGCGTCGAAAACAGCCTGTATCCGAGGCCGGATAGAATAGCGCCGAGCCGCGCGGCATCCTCGTGTGATACAAGGATATCAATATCGCCGGATGGACGAAGCATTCTGGGTTTATAGTAGCGATCCGCTATATCTAACCCCTTGATATAACAATAGTTAACTTGATTTGCCTCCAGTATTGCTGAAAGCTGCCTGGACATATCACCAAGCAAATGCGAGCGCTCCTCAGAAGAGAAAAAGGCCTTTCGCAGGCTCTCTGGAATTTCAGTGGACTGTTTAAGTGTAAGTTCCTCGTACAATAGGGGGAAAAGCGGGCGGATACGCCGATCCGAAGCTTTAAGGGCCGTGGCAAATGCAGGCGGATCCCGGAGCAGGGCCGGCGAAAGGCTGGCAATGGATAGCAGAAAGTCAATTCGCTCCATAAAATTCCCGTAAAAAGCCGTTTGCAGATCCTTTCTGCATATTATATTTTAATCCTGATGTTTTATTCAATGACAAAGCGCCTCTTTGACCTGGGCTGCACAACAACAGGACTCCTTGTCCTGTCGCCCCTGCTCGTCCTTGTTGCGCTTATCGTCAAGCTAACCTCACGGGGCCCGGTCTTCTTCCGTCAGGCCCGCGTGGGGAAAGACGGACGTCCGTTCCGTATCTTCAAATTCCGCACCATGGTCAACGATGCACATAAGGGGCCGGAGGTCACGGCCAGGGATGACGGCCGGGTCACTTCCGTGGGGCGTATCCTCCGCCAGGCCAAACTCGATGAACTGCCCCAACTCCTCAACGTACTTGCGGGCTCCATGTCCCTGGTGGGGCCCCGGCCCGAAATCCCCGCGCTGGTGGCCCATTACACCCCCGAGCAGCGCCAGCTCCTGACGGTGCGTCCCGGTATCACCAGTCCGGCCACTATTTACCATCGGGACGAAGAGGAAATTGTCGGGACCCCGGAGGAGGTCATGGAATATCACCGGACCGTCCTGGTTCCAAAAAAGGCGCAGTACGACCTGGGTTACATTGAGCACCGTTCCTTCTGGTTTGACCTCAAGCTGATTTTCCTAACCCTGCTTTCGGTCCTCACTAACGAAAGTGGCTACATGCGCGAAAAGGCCATCAAGAACCGCAGGGCCATCATTGTGGCCACGGTCCTGGCCCTTCTGGCGCTTTCATATTTTCTGGCCTATCTGGTCCGGTTCGAATGGGACATCCCTTATTTTTACCTCGGCAAGTTCAAGCGCACGCTGCCCCTGGTCCTTATCGTCAAATTTGTTTTCCTGGCTTACTTCAGTCAATTCGAGGGCTATTGGCGTTATGTCAGCCTCTCCGACATCGGCGCCATCTTCAAGGCGCTCTTTCTTTCACTCCTGGCTTTATGGGGCATCAAGTTATTCTTCTTAAGCTCGTTTCCCTCGGGCACGTTGCTCATCGACTTCGCCTTTTCGCTCATGCTGCTTTCCGGCCAGCGCCTTTCCTTACGCTTTCTCCGCGAAGCATATATGCCGATTGTACCCAAAAGCCGTGACAAGGTCCTCGTCCTGGGTGCAGGGGACCGGGCCGAGAGCGTACTGCGTGAAATCAGGAACAATCCGGACATGGCATTCAACATCATCGGGTTGGTGGACGATTCTCCGGCTAAAATGGGTATAAAAATCCATGGCAAGGAGGTGGTCGGGACCTTTGACGATTTGCCTTCCCTGGTCGAGGAAAAGGGGGTGACCGTCCTCATCAATACGATTGAACCGTTGACCCAACGGCACTCCGCGGTACTCACAAAGCTGCGCGCCCAGTTCAAGTGCTCCATCCGGAACGTTCCGAGCGCTTCGGATTACATCACAGGACGGGTCAACACAAAACGCATCCGCGAAATCGGCATCGAGGACCTTCTGGGCCGCAAGTCCGTCGAACTGGATCGTAAAACCATTGAGCATGAGTTCAAAGGCCGTACGGTTTTGGTCACGGGGGCCGGGGGTTCCATTGGTTCCGAACTGGTACGCCAAATCCTCCGTTTCGAACCCGGACGGGTGTTGCTGTTCGACAAGGACGAAACCCTCCTGTACGAACTCGAAACCGAGCTCAAGGAAACCCATCCCGGCGTTGCCTGCGAGGTACTCATGGGCGATATCCGCAATCCAACGACCCTCCAGCGTTTTTTCAGCGAATACAGGCCCCAGGTGGTCCTTCATTCCGCGGCCTACAAGCATGTACCCCTCATGGAGCAGCACCCGAGCGAGGCGGTCTACAACAATGTCTTTGGCACGCGCAACGTGCTTACGGCCGCGCGTGACAACGGGATCGAACGGTTTGTCATGATCTCCACGGACAAGGCGGTGCGGCCCACCAATGTCATGGGCGCCACCAAGCGGCTCTCCGAAATGCTCATGTTCAAAGGGTTTGCGGGCCGGAGCGCCCTGAAGTGCATGGCCGTGCGATTCGGCAACGTGCTGGGCAGCCGCGGCAGCGTCATCCCGCTTTTCACCCGTCAAATCAACCGGGGCGGGCCGGTGCGCATCACGCATCCTGATATCACCCGTTTCTTCATGTCCATTCCCGAGGCAGCGCAGCTGGTTCTTCAGGCGGGCGCCATGGGACAAGGCGGCGAAATTTTCATATTAAAGATGGGCGAGCCGGTGCTTATCAAAGACCTCGCCGAGCGGCTCATCGAATTCTCAGGCTATCAGCCTGGCATTGACATTGACATCGAATACATGGGCCTGCGGCCGGGTGAAAAATTGCACGAGGAGCTACTCACTGAAATCGAGGGCACTAAAACGACCTCGCATGACAAGATTATGGTCATCGATAACCGGCAGTTGCCGGACCCGCAGTTGATGGAGCAACTCGAATCCCTTGAAAATGAAGGCCTTAACGATAAGACGCCCAATCAGATAAAGAAAATACTCCAGGGTTTTGTCCCAGAATACGCCCCGCAAATCACCTGATTTTATTTCCTAAAGTTTTTCCTAAATCTGCCGATAATGTAATTAGGACTTCATATGCATGGGGAAGTGCATACGAAGAGGTTGAAGAAAGGGGCCTTTCTCTTTCTCCAGAATCCAAAGCGCTGTAAGGCAATGACTCCGGGAATGATCTATTCATTTCCGGTTATGGAGGGATTCTCGGGAATGAGGCAGGCCCACCAAGGAGTAATGCTTTATCACCAAGGGAGGGTGTCATGTCCATCACATTTTCAAATCTGGTTACGCAGCAGGCCGCGTGGAATCTGAGCGCAGCCAATGCCCGTCTCGGCGAATCAATTTTACGGCTCTCGTCCGGCCTTAAAGTACAGTACCCGCAGGACGGAACTTTCGAGTACATCCGCGCTTCCAGCCTGCAGCACAATGTCCGGCTTTACGAAGGCGTGCGCAGCAATCTGTCGGAATACCGCTCCATTCTGTCGCTGGCCAATGATGCGGGCGCCGAAATCCGGAAAAAACTGGAAACCATGCGGGAAAAGGCCATCGCGGCCTCGGACCCGACCATGGGCGCTTCGGAGCGTTCGGCGCTGTTTACGGAATTCAACACGCTGCGCGATACCATTGACAAAATAGTCAAATCCACCAAGTACGAGGGGGGCGGAATTCTTTACGAGGCCGGGAAGTATAATCAGGTGAATAATATTTCGGTAATCCCGGACCGGTCCGTGACAATGACGCTCGACCTTGACAAAATGGATGTTAGCGACAGCGGCGTGGACGGCATTGTCATTGACGACACGGCCTGGCCGAGTGATATCGAGGCCGGAACGTCCTCTGTCGAGGTCAGTACGGCGATTAACACCGTCGATACGTTTATGGCGGAGGTCAGTGGCAGCCTCGAGCAGGTCCAGGGTCATATCCGCATGGCGGACAGCATGATCCAGAACTTCTCCGCGGCCCGCTCTTCGCTGATCGAAATTGATGTCGCGGAAGAGATGGCGAATTTTACATCGCTGGACGTCAAAAAGCAGGCGGCACAGGCCGTGTTCGCGCAGGCGAACCTATCGCAGCGTTCAATATTGAGATTGTACGAGTTCAGCTATTCAGGCTAGCGCACGAACGTACCGGCCTGATATTCGCGGAAGGCGGTCTCAAGCTCTTCATCCGTGTTCATGACAATGGGGCCTTTCCAGGCCACGGGCTCGCGCAAGGGGCGGCCGGAGGCAAAGACAAACTGCACGGAACGCCCCTCGGTTTCAACGGCCAACGCGTCCGAATCACTGATAAAAACACAGCCGCCTGCTTTTAAGGGCGTGTTGTTAAAACGAGCCTGTCCCTCATAAACATAGGCGAAGGAATTGTCGGCCTTCCTTAAGGGAAGAAACCAGTTCTTTTTCGCGGGTACGAACAGGTCAAAATAGGAAGGGGCGACCGCAATCTCCAGGGCCGGGCCGCGGACGCCGTCCAGTTCCCCGCAAATGACCTTGACCCGGGCCCCGCGGACCTGGACTTCCGGGATTTCGGACGCCAAGATGCTCCGGTAACGGGGCTTTGACATTTTAAGACGTGACGGCAGGTTAACCCAAAGCTGGAAGCCCTGCAGTGTCCCTTCGTATTCCTGCGGCATCTCCTGGTGGATGATGCCGCTGCCCGCGGTCATCCACTGCACATCGCCCGAACGGATGGTTCCCTTGTTCCCCATGCTGTCCCCATGTTCCACAGCCCCTTCAATTATGTAGGTCACGGTTTCGATGCCGCGGTGGGGGTGCCAGGGAAAACCGGCGAGGTAGTCGTCGGGATTGTCAGACCCGAAGTGGTCGAACAGAAGGAAGGGGTCGGTGAGGCGGGTGTCGTGGAAGCCGAAGACGCGGTTAAGACGTACGCCTGCGCCTTCCACGACAGGAGTCGCATGTAGAACCTGCATGCCCATGGTCCCCCCGTTCCCGGGCCGTTTTAGGCCCAGTAGACCAGGTTGAGGTCGGTCATGTCCTCCACGTCCGGATGGCAGGGGAGGATGCGCACGCCGTAGTTGAATTTACCCGCCTTGTCGGCCTTATAAGTGCCGTGGTAACGGAGAATGGCCCCTTTTTCTTCGGCCAGTGTCATGGGAATAGTGATGATTTTTTCGTCGTAGAACGCGCGGACCTCGGTAAAGTCGATGCTTGACTCCTTACGGTCCTGGACCACGATGAGCTGGGCCTTGATTTCCTCCGGTGTGGCGCGTCCGGCATTGACCTCCATGTCCACCTTGATTTCATCGCTGATGTTGAGGTTGTCGCCCTGGATGCCGTCGAGCGTGACGTTGTTGATGTGAATGCTCGAGAACCGCGCGGTCACGGACTTTTTCCATTCCGCGAGCTCGTGCGCCTTTTTGAAGTTGTCCGCAGTCATGGCGAAAGAGTGCTTGGCCGTGGGCACATACAGTTTTTTGACGTAATCCTTGAGCATGCGGTGGGTGTTGAATTCGGAGATGACGGAGATGATGCAGCGTTTCATGGTCTTGAGCCATTTTTCGGGCACGCCCGCGCTGTTCCGCTGGTAGTAGTTGGGAATGATTTCGCCTTCGAGCGTGTCGTAAAGAGAGTCGCTGTCGATGAGGTCCTGCGTATCGGAGTTTTTGTACTCCTTGCGGTCGCCGATGGCCCAGCCATTGCTGCCGTCGTAGGCTTCGTCCCACCAGCCGTCGAGCACGCTGAAATTGATAACGCCGTTGATGCCGGCCTTTTGGCCGCTGGTGCCGCTGGCTTCGAGCGGGCGCAGGGGGTTGTTGAGCCAGACGTCCGCGCCCGAAATAAGGCGGCGCGACAGGGTCATGTCGTAGTTTTCGACGAAGATGATTTTGCCGATGAATTCATCGCGCTTGGAGAGCGTTACAATCTGCTTGATGAGGTCGAAGGCCACGCGGTCGGCCGGGTGGGCCTTGCCCGCGAAGATGAACTGGACCGGGTACTTTTTATTGTTTAAAATGTTCCGGAGGCGGTCGGTGTCGCGGAGAAAGAGCGTGGCGCGCTTGTAGGTGGCGAATCGGCGCGCAAATCCGATGGTGAGCGGGTTGGGGGAGTACTTCATCAGGAACTTGTCGACCAGGGCCGGGTCTTCACCCTCCCGTGTCCAGTTGGCCGTAACGCGCTCCTTGACCGTGTTGTAGAGCTTGTTCTTGAGCGCGATGTGCGTCTGCCAGAGAATGTCGTCCGGGATTTTTGCGAGTTTGTCCCATTCCCAGATTTTTAGAAGGTCCTCGTCAAGATTGAGCGTGCTGTACTTGAGGATGAGGTTTTGCATTTCGCTGGTCAGCCAGGTACCCACATGCACGCCGTTGGTCACATGGTCAATCGGGATTTCCTCCATGAGGAAACCCTTCCAGAGGTCCTGCCACATTTTGCGTGACACGAGCTTATGGAGTTTGGACACCCCATTGCGGCGGTGCGTGTTCTTGAGCGCGAGTACGGTCATTTCGTAGGGGCCGGTTTCGCCCGGGGTTTTATGGCCCGCGTCGTTGAAGTTTTGCCATGACAGGCGGTTGCTTTGCACGTAATGGCGGAGATAATTCTCGACCAACTGGAGGTCGAAGGCCTCGTTACCCGCGGGCACCGGGGTGTGCGTGGTGAAGACCGTGCTGGCCTTGATGACCTCGCGCGCGGTGTCGTGGTCGAGGTTGTTGTACCGGATGAGGTTGATGAAGCGCTCCAGGATGAGGAAAGCGCTGTGCCCTTCGTTCAGGTGGTAGACCGAGGGGGTGAGGTTGAGTTCCTCGAGCAGGCGGACCCCGCCGATGCCCAGCAGAATTTCCTGCTCGATGCGGGTCCGTTTGTCTCCGCCGTAGAGTTTGGCCGTTATGTCGCGGTCCGAGGGGTTGTTTTCCTGGATGTCGGTATCGAGGAAATAGACCGGGGTGCGTCCCACGCGGGCCTCCCAGACGCGGGCATAGACCATGCGTCCTGGAAAGTCCACGGATATTGTCACCCGCTCGTTGTTTTTGCTGACCTCCTTCAAGGGCATGCGGAAAAAATCGTTATGAAAGTAGTCGACCTTCTGTTCCCCGTCCTTTGAAATCCCCTGCTTGAAGTAACCGTTTTTGTACAGCAGGCCGATTCCCACGAGCGGGATATTGAGGTCCGAGGAGGACTTGATATGGTCGCCGGAAAGGATGCCGAGGCCGCCGGAATAGAGCGGCATGCACTCATGAAAACCGTATTCCATGGAAAAATAAGCGACCGGGCGGCCGGGTGTGATGCCCTCAAGGTCCTTGATGAGCGAGGTCTGCTGGCCCATGTATCGGTCGAACTTTTTCATTACGTTCTCGTACAACTGCAGAAAGGCCTCGTTTTTGGCCATGGCTTCGAGCCGCTTGGGGTCCACGGTTTCGAGGAGGCTCACCGGGTTGTTCCCGAGTTCCTCGAACAGAACGGGGTCGAGCCGGACAAAGAGTTCGAGCGCGTCGGAGTTCCACGCCCACCAGACGTTGTGCGAAAGGTCGCGCAACCGTTCGAGAGACTTGGGTAGCAATGTTTTCACGGAAAACTGTTTAAAGCGGGGGCGGGGGCTGTCCGTGCCGCGGTACGAGGTGCCTTCGAAACGAACCGCGGCCTTTTTCTGACGGCCGGCGAGGCGGCTCTGGCATTCCTTTTCAGCGATCTTGAATGCCGTGAGATAGTGATTGAAGAAAATCTCCCATTCGGCCTTGAGCGCCACGTTACGCACGTTTTGTCGCATACGGCCCCAGGCCGCGGTATCGGCGTGGGCCATGACCAGGAGGTGCGCTGTGAGTTCCGCGCGAGTCGTGTCCATCATGGGAATGCCAAGCCGCCGCAGGATTTTGATGCCATCACTTTCGTGCTTTTGGGTCACGACCCATTTTCCGAAGCCCGCGAGGTCTGAACTGATGGTCGGTACGGAATAGGCGATGGACTCCAGCGGCGTATAGCCCCAGGGCTCGTAATAGGAGGGATAGACAGTGAGATCGCAGCCGGCCAGGGCGTCGTAATACTCCATATTGAGTACACCGTCACGGCTGTTCATGAATGCGGGAACGAAGATGACGTTGACCTTGTCAGCAGGCTGGTTTTGCAGGTTGAGGCGGAAACAGGCCTTGATGATGGGGTCGTTGTTCGGATCCCAGAGGGCGTGGCTGGAAAGGGCGCCGTAGGGTTCGGAGCGGTGCTTGGAGTCCGGTGACTGCATACCGCCCGCGATGACGAAAAGGAAGGCCACCACGTTCTTTTTGAGGTTCCCTTGCTGTTTTCGAAGCTCTCCGAGCGAATCGAGGAAAAGATCGATGCCCTTGTTGTGGAATTCGTACCGGCCCGAGGTGGAGAGAATTAGGGTGTTATCAGGGGTCAGTTCTTTTTTGAGGAAGCCGGCGGCAAAATCCACGAGCTTTTTGCGCTGGCCGATGAAATAATCGGGTTGCGCGAGCGGGTCCGGAACGTGTTTGACATCGAACCCGTTGGGGAGAACGACATCGGCCTCGACATTCAGTATGTGGCGTGCCTCGAGGGCGGTGATTTCGCTGACCGTGGTGAAACAGTCGGCCTCACGCGCCGTGACGCTCTCGAGAGAATGCTTGGCCGTCACGCCAAAGCGCGCGGCTTCAGAGTCGGTGTTGACCTGGCTGAAGGCGCTATAGATGTCGACGCCGTTGCCGCACATGGAGCGGCCCAGAACGGTGGCGTGCGTGGTGAAGATGGTGGCGATGTGCGGCGTTTTTTTCTTGAGGTAGAGCAGGCCGGCCCCTGCAATCCATTCATGGAACTGCGCGAGGATGCGGTGTTCGCTGTAGAGTCCGCTCAAGGCCTCGATGACATGGGCTGAAACGGTCGAGAAGAGGACCGGCTCCAGATAATCCCAGCCGCCGTTCATGGATTCGACGCCAAAATCCTCCCAGAGCGAGTAGAGTAGTTTGCCCTGATCGAGCGTGTCTTTGTATTTGACAAGTACGACGCGCGGGGCGGAATCCGTCTTCCAGCGGCCCACCTTGGCCGTGATGCCCGCGCCCTGTAGTTTGTGCAGGAGGTTGGTGACTTCAATACCCGTTTCTTCCTGAAAATCGGGATTGTTGTCGAAGAGGGGGCCAATCAGGCAATAGTCGTCTCCGAATTCCTTTTTAGCCTCCGTGAGCTTGCTTTTGATGACGGTATAAATGCCGCCGACCTTGTTGCAGACTTCCCAGGAAACTTCGAACAGGTAGTTTTTTTTGTCTTTCAAGCGATGCTCCATGCGTCGACGTTGATGCCTCTTTGGCGGATGGTTTGTACAAGATCGTTGATGACGTTGCAATATACGACATAGGCGTCGTAGGGGGACTCGTAGGGGTTGAAATACTTGTGCACGTCACCATCCGAGAACCACTTGGTGCACATGTAGTAGAAATGGTCGGAGGTGAGCAGTTTGCGCCAGAGGGCGATGAGGTTTTCATCCTTGGTCTTTTTAACGTAAGGCTCGAGGGCATACGCCATTTCGATGGCGGAGTTTTGCAAAGGGTTGCCGAGCCAGGCCGTCAAGTCGCGCTCAAGGTCGGCCCACGAGGTGAAGTGGGGACAGTCGACCTTGGCCATGGGCGTATAGAGGCCGCTCGCCTCGCCCGGGGTGATAAAATTGAAATCGCGGTGGGCCAGAATCTTTTCGGGCAGTATGCGCATGAACTCGAAGATGCCGGTGTCTTCCCACTGGTGTTCGCCGAAGGTTTCGTAATCCATGAAGAGATTGATGATTTCACCGTTGCCGTTGACGCTGTGGATCCAATCCGCGTAGGTGTTGGCGGACAGGGGCCAGCAGTCCCAGCCTCGGTTGGAGAAGCGGAACGCGATGTCGTCGGAAAGCTTGTAGTTTTTCAGGAGGAGGTTCAGCTTATAACAGCGCTGGGGCTGGTAGAGGAAATTGGGGGAACGCCAGCCGAGCACATGGTCCGCGCCTTCGGCCAAAATGGTCTTGAAGCCCAGAGACTCCACGGTCTTGGCCACGTCGTTGTTGTAGATGAGCTCGGTGTTGCGGAAGGTCCGCGTGGCCTGTCCAAAGAGCGACTTGATTTTGTTCTTATGCAGAAGGACCTGCTGTTTGAACTCCTCTTTGGAGAACAGGAAAGAGAGGGAGTGGTAATAGGTTTCGTTGATGAATTCGACGCAACCCGTCTCTGCGAGACGCTGGAACGAATCAATGACCGCGGGATTGTAACGCTCGAACTGCTCAAGCGCCACGCCGGAGATGGAAAAGGAGCATTTGAAAAGGCCCTGGTGCTTTTTGATGGTTTCGAGGAGGAGCGCGTTCATGGGCAGGTAACACTTGCCCGCGACCTTGTTGCAGATGTTGCGGTTGTTCTCCTCGTCCTCGTAGAAATGGTTGTGTCCGATGTCAAAGAAGGAATAGTTCTGCTTCAACCGGTAGGGTTGGTGGACCTGGAAATAGAAACAGACGGAAACCATGGACGCTCCTTAGCGCTGGCCGCCATCGGCCAGGGACTGATAGATGTTTTTAAGGTGCCAGCCGGCGTTTTCCCACGCCACGTTTTCGAGGTCCCCCTTGCAGCGGGCCACGATGTCCGCGGCCAGGCGGTCGTCGGTCAGGATGCGCACAATCTGCTCCGAGAGCTTCTGGACGTCCCAGAAATCGACCATGACCGCGTTGGTCAGGACCTCGGACACGCCGGTTTGCTTGGAGATGATGCAGGGAACGTCATAGAGAAGGGATTCAAAGGCCGAGATGCCAAAGGGCTCTGAAACCGACGGCATGACATAAAGGTCGCTTAAGGCGAACATGCGCTCGACCTCGGGCCCTTTTAAAAAACCGGTGAAGTGGAACCGGTTGGCAATTTTAAGATAGGCCATGCGGTTGATGATGCGGTGGAGCATATCGCCGGACCCTGCCATGACGAACCGGACGTTCTTGGTTTTCTTGAGCACCAGATTGGCGGCCTCGATAAAGTAGTCCGGCCCCTTCTGCATGGTCACGCGGCCAAGGAAGAGAACCACCTTGTCCTTAATCGGTTTTTTCAAACCCCAACGGTCGAACTGGCACTGTTTGTCGACTGCGTTGTGCACGACCACGACTTTGTCGGGGTGGACTCCGTAGCGTTTGACGATGATGTTTTTTGTGTAATGGCTCACGGCCACAATCAGGTCCGCATTGTGCATGCCGTGCCGTTCGATTTCGTACACGGCCTGGTTGACGTGGTCCCCGCTCCGGTCGAACTCGGTGGCGTGCACATGGATGATAAGCGGTTTTTTTGAGGCTTGCTTGGCGGCCACTCCGGCAGGGTAGGTGAGCCAGTCGTGCGCGTGGATGACGTCGAAGTCCTCTGTGAGACCGAGGAATTCGCCGATGATTCCGTAGGCCGAAACCTCGGAATGGAGGTCCTTGCCGTAATTGCCGGTGAAGTCGAGGATGCTGCGCTTGCGGGATATTCCGACCTGCTCGCGCAGGCGGAAAAGACGCTCGTACACTTCATTGCAATAGTCGGCGGTGTAATAAGGGGAGAGGCCGAAGGAAATTTTTTCACGGATACGACGCTCAAATTCCTTGCGCTGTATGACCCGGTCAAAATCTGCGGATCCGAGGATTTCGTCGGCCGCGAGTGCGCGCACATGCGAGGAGAGCTGCTGGCCGCGCTTGGTGGGCAGCACAAAGGTGACATCCACGCCGTGATGAACCAACCCCTTGGTGATGCCGTAGCAGGCCGTGCCCAGGCCGCCGCTGATGAATGGGGGGAATTCCCACCCGAACATTAAGACTTTCATGATAAACGCTCCAGTGTTACCGGTTCGAACCTTTGACCCTTTCAAGCGCGCGGATAATTTCCGCGAGATTGGCCGCCTGGCCCATGGTGCCTTTGGCGATATGCGGCGGATTTGGGGTGTGCATTTCGGACACCTGAAAAACGCCGTAATAGGAAAGATGGTTTTCGAGAATTTCGCTGAACGAGGAGGCCAGGCGCTTCTGGACCGCCTTTTTGTCGGACACTTTGAGGAGCGCATCCGTATAGATGCCGATGAGCCAGGGCCAGACCATCCCCTGGTGAGCGGCACGGTCGCGGTTGCTCTGGTGGCCGGCATATTCGGACATGTAGTCGATATCGCGGGGCGAAAGCGTACGGAGACCGAACGGTGTGACGAGGTGCTCTTCGACCGCTGCCAGTACCATTTTAATCTGGTCGGCCGTCAGCGTAACATAGGGCAGCCCGGCTGCAAAGAGCTGGTTGGGCCGGATTGCGGTGTCCCGGTTTCCGCTGCCCAGATACCGGTCTGCGAGGCAGTGTTCCGCGCTGTTCCAGAAGGCGTCCGTGAAACTGGCGGCGTATGATTTTGCCGCGGCCTCGATTCTCAAAAGGAAGGCTTTGTCGAGACGGGCGCCGAACTGTTCGGCAAGGAAGCGGAGCGCGTTGTACCAGAGGGCGTTGATTTCAACGGCCGCCCCGTTCCGCGGCGTAACAGGGCGGTCATAGGCCACGGAATCCATCCAGGTGAGCCGGGTGGACGCATCGCCCGCGTACAGGAGCCCGTCGGCGCGGACCCCGGCATGGGGCACTTTGCCGTCGAGGAATGCGGTGAGGATGGCGACCAGTGTCTTGAGGAGATCCTTTTCGACCCCTTTTTTATCGCCGGACAGGGCAAGGTACTGTTGTACCGCGCGGATATAAAGGAGCGGTATGTCGACGGGGCCGTACTGGAAGGGCCGGCCCGCTTCGTCGATGATGACCGGCATCAGGCCGCCTTTTTCGAGCTTGGCGAATCGCTTTAAAATGGCGAAGGCCGTGGCGTTGTCGTTGCGACAGAGGGTGAGGCCGGCGAGTGCGGTGAACGTGTCGCGTCCGTGCTCGCGGAACCAGTGGTAACCGGCGATGACGCCGGGCTGACCCGACGGGGTCTGGTAGAGGTAGTGCGCGGCGCTTGTTTTCAGCGTGCGCAGGGGTTCTGTCTCCTTGATAAAAGGCTTTGCGGCCTTGGAACAGGCCAGGACAGCCGCTTTCCATTCCTTTTCAAGCGTACCCGTTGCCTTGGCCGTGGAGGCGCGGAAGATGACAGAATCCCCTTTTTTCAAGCGCACCTCGAAAATGCCCGGCGCAAACAAATCTTCCTGATAGGGGTAACCGCGGTTTCGTTCCTTGAGATATTCGAAACTCTTCCACCAGGTGGGAGACGGATAGAAATGCGAGAGGACGGAAGTATGCATGAAAAGCGGGGGCATTTCGGCATACGGCTCAACTTTGATTCCCTGCTTATCGACAAACGCGCGCGGACGGATATGCATGTTTTCATGGCTCAGGCCGTGGATTTCGCGGTAGGCGAGAAGGGGGGTCAGCTTAAGCACCACCGGCTTTTGGGAGGCGGCAAGGTCATAACGGACCAGTACGGTTTCGCCGCCCTCGGGCATGAGCACGCTTTTAACCAGCTTCATGTCGCCGATTTTATACGTGGTCACGGGAAAATCTTTTACCGCGATGTTGTCGACGAACTGGTGCCCGGTCGGATAAAAGACGCCCGGATATTTATTGGTTGAGAGGTTAAAGTCTTTTTTATCGATTTCGACCATGGCCTCGAGCTTGGAAAGAAGATTGAACATTTTGCCCTGCCGTGCCAGGGGGAGCACGAGGAGGCCGTGGTACTTGCGGGTATGGCAATCCAGCAATGTGCTGGAAGCGTAACCGCCTTTTCCATTTGTAACGAGATATTCTTTCTTCAACGTATATTCGAGATTCAGGACTTCGTTGCGATCAAGTTTCAGCTCCATAAGCGCTCCATCGAAATAAATCCAGATTTTGTTTGAAAGTACTTATTATATATTATAGTAGAATCAAAAAGCAATCGATTTAACGAGTAACTTAAAGGGGTTAAGGGGCTGCAGAAAATGCAC
>JAZDKP010000253.1:0-4486 GCA_043802925.1 Fibrobacterota bacterium
TCGACGGCGAGCAGGCCATGGCCGAAGAGTACTGCGCCAAGGTCATCCCGGTCATGGCGAAAATCCGTGAGTGCGGCGACAAACTCGAGACTTTGGTCGATGACGAGCTCTGGCCTTTCCCCAAGTACCGTGAAATGTTATTTTTGATTTAATGAAGGAAACCGGAAAAAAATACTGTAACTCTCTTTGCATTAAAAAGGCCGCCCGGATTGCAATCTGGGCGGCCTTTCTCTTGATATTGCTTTTTTCCGCGCGCGAAACAGCGCGTACGTCCAACACGGACTACCGCAACTATGACCAGGGCGCGGTTCTTCTGCTTGCGGACTCCATCCGCGCGAGTGGAAACCCCTTCCGCACGGACGCCAACCGCCACCCGCTCTTTTCCGCGCTGCTCGCAGCGACCGGCATCACCCGACCCTCGGACTTCCCTCGCGCGCAGGCCGCTGCCATGGCCGTGGGCGCCCTGTTCTTCATCCTGATGTTCCTGGCCTTTGGCCGCACAGGGCCGCTCATTCTCTCCGCTTTCCTCGCGGTGGCGCTGGCCCTGCCCCAAGGGCTGCCGCTCTTCCTGACGCAGGCCATTCCGGACCTGTTGTTCACCCTCCTCAACCTGTTTGCCTGGTATTTCTTCGCTAAGAGTTTTGGCCGCTGGAAATACGCATTTGGAGGCGGCGCACTCGCGGGCGCGGCCTTTCTTGCCAAGCAGAGCGGCTTCATGACATGGGGCATTTACCTTGCATGCATGGCGGCATTCGGCCTTTTCCATCTGTTGCGCCGGAACCGCGTGCCGGCCCTCGGAGCGTTGAAAGCTTTCCTCGCTGCGGCTGCCGTGTTTGCGGCCGTGGCCGCGCCGCTTTTGCATTATAACAGGACGGTCCATGGCCGTATGCTCTACAATGTCAATTCCGATTATTACCTGTGGGCCGAATCGTGGAAGGCGTGCCAGGAATTTTCCACGCGCTCGCATGACCGTGCGCCGGAGGCCGTCCACCGGGCCGCGCTTGCGGCCATGGGCCCGGCGGAGGTTCCATCGTTCCGGAACTTTTTCGCGCAGCATTCCATCGGCTTCATGCTCATGCGCTTCAAGGCGGGTCTCCACCTGAATGGACTCGTCTGGTGGAATGAGCGGGGCCTGTTCTTTCTCCTGCTGCTCGTTTTTGTCGCGCTCTATGTTTACAGTACCGGGTGGAAGGCCGCATTCCGCAGACTGCTCGCGCCCGCGTCTCTCTATTCCATAACGTATATGATGCTCTATTTCGCGGCCATGACCTGGTACGCGGCCATTGCTTTCAGCCTGCGCTTCCTGTATCCGCTCCATGCGGTGCTGTGCGCGGGACTCTTTTTATGGTTGAAGGAAAACACGGACGAAGGCCTTATTCAGCCTCCGGTATGATAGACCTCCGCGTCCGGGCAGTAGAGAAGCCGCAGGCCGGATGCGCGCCATTTTGAATAGAGCGCTTTCCATGCCTCGGACCAGGTTTGTGTTTCGTCCAGTCCGCCCGCCTTCAGAAACACCTCTTTTTCCATGAGCAGTCCGAGGGGTTCCATGTCCGTCATTTCCCGGTATTGGACCGCCTCGGGGCTGAAGCGGCCGAGGCCCGAAAGCCCGGCCCCTGTGGAGGCATGAAGCGTTTCGTCGACCGCAAGGATTTTCGGGGTCACGGCAGCGCTGTGGGGGTCGCGCGCCAGCGCAACCGAAAGTTCATCGGCAAAACAGAAGTTGGGCTCAAGGGCCGGGTCGAGCAGCAGGAGCAGCCGTCCTTTGGTTTTGCGAACAGCGGCGTTGAGGGCCGCGGCTGTTTTAGGGATCGAAATCGTTTCGGTGAGGGCCGGGCCCAGCGTACCCTGGTAAAGGTCGCACTGTTCGTCGGAAAAATCGTCCGCCAGGATCAGGGCCGTGATGTCCGCCTTGCGGGCCGGCCCGCTCTCCGGTACCAGGCGTTCCATGATTTTATCGATACCCATGAGCAGCCGGTGGCTGTTTTCAATCATGGCGTCCGCGATTTTGGAGAATGAATCGTTGGAGATGGAGTTGTTTTTGAGACGCAGATAGGCCGAAAGGTAGGCGCCGATGCCGGTGAGCAGGTTGATTTCGCGCTCATTGCGCCCGTGGCGGCGCAAGAGCGGCATAAAGTGTTCGTCATTTTTTGGCAGGGACTTCATTTGGCTTAAAATATTGATGGTGTCGTTGGCGAGGCTCATGAATTTTTCGAGTGTTTCGATTTCCCGGCGCGACGCGCGCGCCTTTTCGGGCAGTTCACCGCCCGAAAGTGCCAGAATGACAAGACGCGCAACCGGCCGGTGACCCGCATCGTTGTTGCCCGTGTATTCGATGAGGCCATTGGCGGGGTCAAACCGGGACTCGCAGCGGACCACGCTTTTTTCGAGCGCAGGCTTATGTCCCTCGATGTCCGCGAACACGGCCTCCGGCGTTACCGTGCCGGTGCATGAACGGTCGAGGAGGCAGGGGCCGGAATAGTGGCCGAGGCAGAGGCAGGGGGCGCGGTATACGACGCAGCCCGCGGCGTAGGGGCCGGTCTCGAGCGGCGAGGTGGGCGCGAAAATGGCGAGAGTGCGCGTACCCAGTGCGGCGCCCATGTGCATGGCCACGGTGTCGCCCGTGACCAGCGCGCGTGCACGGGCAATGATTGCCGCGGATTGGAGGAACGAGGCCCGGCCGCAGAGGTTGACGCCCTGTTTTGATGCCGATGCTGCGATGAGCGCGTCCACGCGTTCCTTTTCGCGCGCGGAACCGGTGAGCGCCACAGAATAACCGGCTTTCACGAGCGTGTCGAGCAGGGCTGAGAAATGGGAGTGCGGCCATTCCTTTTTCGGGTGCGCGCAGCAGGGGTGGAGAACCACGAGCTTTTCAGCGGAAAGCCCGCTTTCCTTCAGCAAAACCTCTGCAAACGCCTTGTCCCCGTCCGAGAGGACAAGCTCCGTAGGAAGGCCGTCTGGGCGGGCGCCGGCAAGCAGGCCATAGAGGTCCGCGGCGTGCGCGGGGCAGTAGGCGCGGGCGAAGGGAATGGCATAGATGAGCGCGGCCGTGTCGTTCTTGAGCTTGAGCCGTCCCTTGCGCGAAAGGCGGGGGCCTGAGAAATCACGGACATTGAGGATGGTGGAAATGAGGGCCGTGGCCTCGCCCTGGAAGAGGTTCACCACGCGGTCGAACTTTTCGGCCTGGAGCTCGCGCACCAGCGACCGCAGTCCGTCCATGCCTTTATCGAAGTCCGGGCCGTTCAGCAGCGCCTTGATGTCGCGGCGGGGGAGGACATGGAGCTTGTCAATGTGGGGGTTGTGCCGGACAAGGTCGAGGCAGTCCGCGTCCACCAGAAAGTGCACCGCAGCGCCCCCTTTTTTGACCGCGCGCAGGGCGGGCGTGGCCATGAGCACGTCGCCGGGGTTGTTGGGAAGCATGATAAGGACTTTGCGCACGGTTTATTCCTCGCTCGAACATTGGGTGCGGATGTTGTCGGCCAGCAGGAAGAGCATGTCGTCGTCGGTGAGCTGCTGCCCGCCGCGCTGGCGCGACTTGACGCCCGCAATCTGGCCGTCAAGCGTGACCTGTGTACGCTCGGGAAAGACGATGGCCAGCATTTCGGACAGACGGGTGGAAAGCAGGTGCGCGCCTTGCGTCTTTTTATACGCGGCATCGATGATGCGTTGGGCGTGGTCCGGATTGTGCAGGAAGTAGTCTATTTTTTTGGCGAGTTCGGGAAGTGAAGAAAAGCAGACGACCTCCTTGTCCTCCTCGAAAAAATCGAAGACCGCCTTGCGCCGGTCGGTAATCTGCAGGGCGCGGCACATGGGTACCGTGAAAAGTCGCGGGTTCACGAAGTCGCCTTCGGTTTCGACCTCGGCGCCGGTAAGTGTGGAGTGGAGGTTGAGCACAATGCGCGCGCGGCTGTAGAGTGTGACGATTTCGTCGAATGCAAGCCAGCGGGTGCCATTCACCACTTTTTTTTTCAGTTCCGCGGAAAGGGGGTATTGGTCCCAGCCCCAGCCCCAGATGCGGAAATCAACGCCCATGGCCGAAAGCTTTTCAAGAAAAAGGATGCGGTTCTGGTAGGGGGCGCCCACGAACACGGTATCGTGCTCGCGGGGGAGCGTGCCATCGTTCATGTGCTCGAGCGGCGCGCCGTTGGGACAGTAGAAGGTGTTGGGGTTGAGGCCGCGCAGTTCCTTGAGCCAGGGGTCTTTTTGAATGACAAAGAAGAAGTCGTAGACCCCGATGATGGGCCGCCAGTGCTCCTCGGCGCGAAGGTCCTCGCAGAAATAATGGAGGGTCTTGATGCCCGCGTTCTTGAGAATTTGCACGGTGAAGGCCGTGACCGGCGCGAGGGCGAGCACCAGGACCGCGTCGGCCTTTTCCTCGAGCGCCTTTACGACAAGCGACTGGTTGAAAAGGTCGATGACGAGGTTGTCGTCGGGTGCGGTGACCAGCTTCTTATAGGCGTCCTTGTACTTGCCGCAGTCGAAGACGATG
>JAZDKP010000254.1:0-11918 GCA_043802925.1 Fibrobacterota bacterium
TCCTATATGAGCTCAAGGCGGCACCGTCAGAAGAATAACTTTCTTCAATAATGCCAAGCCAGAGAAAAGTCTATTCTTAATGGAAGAAAAGAGTTTCAGTAGTCAAAAATTGTGCCGAATCCCACAAATTGACGAGTGCGAAAAAAAGAACCCCCCAACTCTTTTGGAATCAGGGGGTTCCACATGGCGCCTCGCAGAATCGAACTGCGGACACAAGGATTTTCAGTCCTTTGCTCTACCGTCTGAGCTAAAGCGCCTCTTTTTCAAAATAATGAACGATAAAAATAACACTCTGCCAGTGTCAGTGCAAGTTTTCCATTCGACAACATGCGGAAAAAGATGGTGTGGGTAAAATCGGAGAGGCCTCAATTAAAAAACCTCCCGAATAACCCTGGGCCCTGATTGCCCTTACTTGCGGGTCTCCGAAAGGCTCTATCTGCGAGCGCTGTTTTTCCTTATCGCGGCTTATCCGCCGCAGGGACGCGCCCGGACAAAAGTAAATATAGCGCGGCCTTGATGGTTTGTCAACAGCTATTTTGCGGAATTATAAGAATAGTCACTGAAAAATCAACAAAACCGTGCAACAACCGCTTTTCCTGTTGATTTTATTTCAACAATACCAGTTTGAAGGTCCGGGCCCCGCGGTTTTGAAGGGCATGACGGGCGAAATAGACTCCGGCCGGGAGTGTTCCTGGCAAAAGGAGCACTCTTTCATTCATCCGTTCGCGTTCCCAAGTGTGTGCAACCGCGATTCGGCCCCGGATGTCCACAACTTCCGTGCGCAACAGGACACAGGAAGGGTCCGAAACTGCAATAATTAGATTCCGGCCCGAAAGACGCTGGGTCAGACGGACGGAAAAAGAGGCCTTTTCGATATCCACTGCAAGACTTTCGGGTGGAAGATAGTCTTTAAGGCACGAGCCCTCGCCATAGGTCACAAGCACTCCCGTCTCCGGGTAACGGCATGGAATTCCATCACCGTCCGTGAATGCGAAGTAATAGTTCCGGCAGGCGGTGCCGCGTGTCATGTCCACGCGGTAAGTGCCGCGTGAAGCCGTGCCCATCCAGCGCGTCATGGCGGTCGGCGTACCGGCCACCACTACCGAGGCCAGTGTGGGGGACTTATCCGCAGCGTCGTAATAGTTCAGCAGAAAAGAGATTTTATTCGTTGCAAGGGAAAAGTCATGGCTGCCCGAGACGAGGTGGCGGTCCGCATAGGCGCTTGTGTTTCCCGCAAAGTCCTGCGTCCAGTAATAATCATACGCCGCGGACGCGTTGTAGGCGTAGCCCACACCGAGTTCCTTGAAATTGGACCGCATGATATTGGCGCGGTGACCGTCCGAGCCCGACCCGTCCGCCGGGGGAGGACAGGCCGTCCCTTCAATAATCCATTGCTTCATCGTGGCCATGGACTGCAAATTACCAGCCGCGATATTTTCTCCCCACCACGAGATGCCTGGATAAAAACTGACGAGCCGGACGCGAGCGGAATCACCGTTGCACGAATTGTGACCCCAGCAGTTGTTGTTGGCCATGTCGCTGGAATGGTAGCGTGAAGAACGGTTGAGGTTGAGGTTCCAGTAAAGCGGCGGCTGGGCCGGATAAGCAGTGAGAATATTCTGGCTTCCAGTGCAGCCGGGTTCAATGAGCGTGTCACGGAAACCGTTCGGGTCCGTGCGGCACATATTCGTCCATACATGGATGATGCGTTCCTGATAATTCGGATAGCCCGCATACCCGGGTTGATAATCGCCATAATCCGCAAAAGCAGCTACAAAGAAACATCCGATAATAATGAAAAACCGGAACATGGACCTTTTCTCCGTTAACCGAATTAAGTTAACAACAATATATGTATTGGGAATGCGTAACGCCATAGTGTTAGAGGAAGCCCAAGGCACACGAGTTCAGCACTTGTCTTAATAATCTATCATATAGTATCTTTAATCAGCCATGTTGAAGCGGAATCTCATGTTTTTGTGCGTTACCGTTGGCGGCACCTTGCTTCTTGCCCCAGCCCAGGGTCCGGCCCCTGCGGGCAAGGGCCGGACCATCGTGCTTGAAGCATCCAAGATTGAAGGCAAACTCAAGCGCCCTCAAGCCGCGCTCATGGCCATTGATAAGCGCCCGGTCTTCAAGCCCATCGCTCTCACTACCAATAATATCCAGAAGGACATACTGAAAAGCGTGGACACCACGGTCTTCGAGTATCGGATGTACACGAACGCGTTTGAAGTCACAACGAAATAAACAAAAACAGTCATACTGTTACGAACGGAGGCATTCATGGAGTTTGTACTCAAGGTCATCGCAGCATTCAACCCCAACGCGGAAGCCTTCATATTCATGTGGGCGATCTTCTCGGTGGCTGTGTTCGCCATCGCCATCATCATTGAGCGTTTTCTCTATCTCAATGCCCGTGAAGGGAAGAACTCCGATGAGTTCATCACCAACGTGCTGACCTATGTGCAGCGCGACGATGTGCCCTCGGCTATCAAACTCTGCGAGTCATCCAAGAAAATGGCGTTGGCCAATGTTATCCGCGCGGGCCTCGAGCAGGCCCAGCTTGGCGCTGAGCGCATCCGCAACGCCATGGACGAGGCCATGCTCAAGACCATTCCCAACCTCGAAAAGCGCACCGGTTACCTCGCGGTCATCGGCAATGTGGCCACGCTCCTCGGTCTTCTCGGTACCGTGTACGGTCTTATCATGTCGTTCGCGGCCGTGGGCCGCCCCGGCATCGACGCGGCCCAGAAGTCCGAACTTCTCGCGGCCGGTATCGCGACCGCTATGAACGCCACCTTCTGCGGCCTTTCCGTGGCTATCAATGCCATCATGATCTACGCCTTTATGAAGGCCAAGACCCAGCATATCATCGACGGTCTTGACGAGCATTCGCTCCGTGTTGTCAACATTCTCATGGAACGCTCGTTTAAAACACACAAGTACCATATCAGCGCGGCCCAGCTCAAGGAGGGCGTGGGCGTGCACGTGACCCATAACAACATCAAGATTTTCACGGACAACAAGCTGATTAAGGAAATCAACATCTAACGGGTCCGCCCGCTTATAAATAATCGGGTAAAAAAAGAATGTATTTTTTTCACGAACTATTAAAAGCCTTTCTGCCTTCGCGCGAGGCTTTCTTTTTCATGTGGATTCTCGCCGTGGTCGGCATATCCGCATTCTGCATCGCGGTCGAACGCTGGTTTAACCTTCAACGCCGTACCGACTACGACGCCGCCGGCCTCTTCTCCAAGCTTCGCCAGTTGCTTGACGCCAAGCAGCTTGACGAGGCCTACAACCTCTGCGCTTCGGGCGGTCGGCGCGCCCTGCCCCGCATTCTCGCGGCCGGCATCAAAAAGGCGCAGGTGGCGCCCCTGCTGGTCATGGGGGGCATGCGTGAGGAATCTCAGCACATGGCCGGGATGCTCGAACGGCGGTTGGGCCTGCTCGTCATGTTCAGCAATGTGTGCACGCTTTTCGGCCTGCTCGGCACCGTGTTCGGCCTCATTATGTCGTTTACCGCGGTCAGCCGTCCAGGCGTGCCGGCCATCGAAAAGTCCGCATTACTCGCGGCCGGCATCTCCACGGCCATGAACGCCACGCTTGTGGGCCTTACGCTCTCCGTGCTCTGCGTCATCGTCTATGCATTCCTCCGCGCGCGTGTTGACGCGGCCTTGAACGAAATTGACCGTTACTCCGTGGCGATCTTAAACCTGCTCAATCCGCCCGAGCTCATGGCTAAAATGAGCACCAGCCTCACCCGCCGAGGCGGTAACGAGGAGGAGGTCGCGGACGCGGACGTCACACCCATGCTCAACCTCATGATCATTCTCATCCCGGTGCTGCTCACCTCTTCCGAGTTTGTCAAAATGGGCACCATCGAGCTTAAACTCCCCGAATCGTCGCAGGGCGGCGGGGGCGGCGGGGGGGGGGGCGGTGACGAGCAGAAGGAAATGAAGCTCGAACTGGGCGTCATCATCACGGCCAAAGGTTTCACTCTCTTTCACTCTCTGCAGGGGGCGGCTGCGGCCAATGCGGTCTCGCTCAAGGATCGTGAGCCCGACGTGCCCCTCATCCGTGACGACAAGGGCCAAGAAGCCTACGATTTCAAGAGCCTTAATAATAAACTGGTGGAAGTCAAGCAGCGCGTGCTCTATGAAATTGTCAAAACCTATGTTCCGGGCACGCTGGCGAACGCCTCTCTCGAAGAACTCTACCGGACCTATACGGAAAAAAGACTGGGCACCGCCACGTATTACGCGGACAACGAGAGCATTAAACTGGTTGGCGAGGAAACCATCCGGTACGAGACCGTGGTGGCGGTCATGGACGCGGCGCGCGGTCTCAAAACCAAGGTCGGCGTTATCACCCTGTTCCCCAACGTATCCATTGCAGGAGGCATCGTCCAGTAATGCCCGCTCAACAATCCATTCGCGGAAAAAGACGCCACCGCGGCGACGGAACCGTCAAGCTTCAGCTCACGTCGATGATCGACATGTTCACGCTCATGGTGGTCTTTCTGATCCAGAACTATTCCTCGCAGGGCCAGTTGGTCACGCCCGCCCAGGGCCTTGTGCTGCCCAAGTCCACCATTCAGAAGAGTGCGGGCGAAGCGCTTTCGGTGGCCATTTCCCAGAACACGATTATGGTGGAAAAGGATCTTGTCATCGATGCCAAGGCCTATGCGGTGCTTAAAACCCAGCAGGACTTCATGATCCCTTCACTTTACACGGTCCTTTCGCAGCACAGTAAGAACGGCCGCAAGTCCGCTGAAATGTTCAAAAAGCCGTTCTCGGGTAAAATCTCCATTCAAGGGGATGAAGGCATTCCTTATAATATCCTGACGCGGGTCATGTACACCTGCGGGCAGGCCGGATACCCCAATATGAACCTTGTGGTCTACAGTAAATAACCATGGCCAATCTCAACCAGACCGGTGTCTTTTACGTCCAGTACCAGACCGAAGGGGTTCCCGGTGTTTTTCCGCAGGAATTCCGGAGCAAGCCGTTCAGCAATCTCGAGCCCCGTTTTATCGGGCTTTTCGGGTTGCTTTTTCTGGTCGCAGGAACGACGCTCTTCTTACTTTCGTTCATCAAGCCTTCCAAGGTTGTTGATGAAAAGCAGATGCTGAAGCTCCAGGAACGTTATGCGAGCCTCGTTCTTAACCAGGAACTCCCCAAGCCCGAGCCTGTCAAGCCCGTGGCACAACAGGCGGCTGCGTCCGGCGTGGCCGAAGCAGAGGCGGCCGAAGAAGCCGCGGTCGAGGAGCGTGCAGGCAAGGAATCCGTGGTTGAACGCACGCAGCGCAAGGAGGCCACCAGCGCGGTGCGCGCTTCGCAACGCGAGGCCATGAAAAAGCAGATTTCCAATGTGGGGCTTTTTGCCGAACTCACGGCCGCGGGCGGCGGTGGGGGCGGCGGCGGGAGCGGTGGCCGCGCTGTCAAGGACCTCATCGGCGGCATCGGCGGCGGCGGGTCGCTCTCCGACCTTGCCATCTCCAATGCTTCGTTTGTGCAGCGCCGCGAGTCCGAGTTCGGTGGCGGCGGCGGGGGTGGCGGCGACGGCAGCGGCCGTGCCCGGCGCGGTGAGCGCGCCGAAGCGGGCTCCATCGGCACCTCGGGCCTCTCGTCGGCCTCGGCCGGCACCTTCAAAAGTGAAGGCAGCGTCGACATGAGCGCGGTCGATAAAATCGAGGGTGAGGCGGCCAACGATGCCAGCCGCGACATGCGGTCGTTGCAGGGCGTGCTTTCCAAGCATCAGCCGCGCCTTAAGAAAGTATATGAGGATTTCCTCAAGCGTAATCCCGCGCTTCAGGGCAAGCTGGTGGTCAAGTTCACCATCGAGGCGGACGGGTCCATCAGCAATGTTATCATCGTGAGTTCAGACCTGAAAGACAACGAACTCGAGAACGAAATCATCAAACGCGTCCAGCGTATCAAGTTCGCGCCCGCATCGGGCAAGGTCACCATCGAATGGCCGATGGTCTTTTCGCCGAGTTAAAAGAAAAGGGAGGGTCTTATGGACCAAATCCGGAAAGCCGAAAGGATCACTCACCTGACGCCCGAAATGGGCCTGCTCACCGACATCAGTGAGACCGGTGCCAGCCTCCGGCTCACCGCGCCCACCACGTCCGGAACCATCGTCAAGCTTGAGCTCACTTCCATGGGCCGCGTGCTGCCGGTCCAGGCCAAAATCGTCCACGTCCGCCAGGGCGCCAAGCAGGCGGGTATCGAGTTCATCAATATGACGGCGGAGCAGAAACAGAAAATCGCGGAAATGGTTGACGACTATAGCCGTGGCGTTCCCATCAGCGCGCGCTTGGCTTCATGACCCCGCATAAATTCCCGGTCAAGCCTGTCCTGATTCTGAACCTCTTGGCCGTCCTGGTTCTTCTCATTTATTTCAACAATGCCAAGCGATTCACCCGGAAACCCGCGCCGGCCGCCCCCGTCTCCTCGGTGGCCAAGCCGTCTGCGGTTTTGTCCGCGAAGACGGTCGTGCAAGCGCCCGCGGAGCGCCGCTACCGGAGCGATCTCCCGCCCGTGCTCTGCAAAACCCGCGACACGGTCGGATATCTTGTCAAGGCCGGACTCGCCTTTGTGTATGCCGACCCCGTGCTCTCCGTTGAAATACGCGAAAAGGAGGAAGGGATCCGTACACTCGTCCGGTACGTGTTTGCGGACAAGGTGATCGCGCAGATTGAGGCCGAGCGCTGCCGGAAGGAAATTCTCGAAAAAGTCAACCGGTTCCTCACACGCGGCCGGGTCGAGGATGCGGTCTTCACGGCCTTTGACATCGTACCATCGGCCCCGGACATGCACAACGCAACGGCTGACACCCCATCCAAGGAAAACCCATGATCAGCAAGCTGCTGGGTATGTTCTTCGGTTCCAAACACGAACGGTTCATCCGCACGATCATGCCGGCGGTCGAAAGCGCCAACCGTTTTTTTGCGGAGTACCAGGGGCTCTCCGACGAACAGCTTAAAGAAAAGACCGGGGAGTTCCGCGGCCGTTTGCGCCAGGCGCTGGAGGGTGTTACGGACGTTGAAGAGCAGAAGCGGATCGAGCGCGAGACGCTCGAGGCCCTTTTGCCCGAAGCATTTGCCACAGTCAAGGATGCCTGCCGCCGCATGTGCGGCCGCTCCTGGCCCGTGGTGGGACAGGCCGTGCCCTGGGACATGGTGCCCTACGACGTGCAGCTCATCGGCGGCATCGTCCTGCATTCGGGCCGTATTGCGGAAATGGCGACCGGCGAAGGCAAAACGCTGGCGGCCACGCTTCCCGCCTACCTGAACGGTCTCACGGGCCGCGGGGTGCATATTGTCACGGTCAACGACTACCTGGCCCAGCGCGACTCCGAATGGATGGGCGAAGTCTACAAGTTCCTCGGCCTGACCGTGGGCTGCATCCTCAACAATATGGAGAGCGACGAACGGCGTCGCAGTTACGCCTGCGACATCACCTACGGGACCAACAATGAGTTCGGCTTTGATTATCTCCGTGACAACATGGCCGTGGATTCCGAAGACATGGTCCAGCGCCCTTTCTACTACGCCATTGTGGACGAGGTCGATTCGGTGCTCATCGACGAGGCGCGCACGCCGCTCATTATTTCGGGCACGGTCAACGTGACCATGGAAAAGTACGACCAGCTCAACCCCCTGGTCAAACGCCTGTTCGAAAAGCAGAACCAGCTTAACAATACGCTCATCACGGAGGCCAAAAAGCTCGCGGAGGCCGGATCGCTTACCGCGGAGCAGGAGATGGAAGTCGGCAAAAGGCTCCTTCAGGTCAAACTCGGAGGCCCCCGGAACAAGCAGCTCCAGAAAATCTTCAACGAGACGGGCATGAAGCGGCTTTGCGACCAGACCGAGAACAGCTACATGCGCGACAAGGTCCTTCACACGCTTGAGGAGCAGAACTTCTTCAACATCAACGAGCGCAACGGCTCGGCGGACCTCACTGAAAACGGGCGCGAGGCCCTTTCCGGCGCGCACGATGAAAAGGACCTTTTCCTCCTGCCCGACCTTGCGGACGAGATTGTGAAGATCGAAAACGACGCGTCGCTTTCCGATCTTGATCGGCTCAAGAAAAAGGAGACGCTGCATGCGAACCATACCGACCGCAGCGAGCGCATCCACATCATTTCGCAGCTCCTTCGTGCCTACTCGCTTTTCGAAAACGACGTGGACTACATGGTGCAAGAAGACCGCGTCATCATCATCGACGAACACACGGGCCGCCCGCTTGAGGGCCGGCGCTACCGCGACGGGCTCCACCAGGCCATTGAGGCCAAGGAGAATGTCCGCGTCCAGCGCGAAAGCCAGACCCTCGCCACCATCACGCTCCAGAACTACTTTCGCATGTACCAGAAGCTCGCGGGCATGACCGGAACCGCCGAGACCGAGGAGAATGAATTCTGGGAGATCTACAAACTCGAGGTCACGGTCATCCCCTCCAACGATAAAATACGCCGCATTGACCAGAACGACGTCATCTACAAGACAAAGCGCGAAAAGTACAAGGCCATTATCGCTGAAATCAAGGCGCTCTATGACCAGGGCCGGCCGGTATTGGTGGGCACCGTCAGCGTGGACGTGTCTGAGCTGCTCGCGGGCATGCTCAAACGCCAGGGCGTCAAGTGCAACGTGCTTAACGCCAAGCAGCACCAGCGCGAGGCTGAAATCGTGGCGGGCGCGGGCCAGGCCGGCGCGGTGACGATTGCCACCAACATGGCGGGCCGCGGCACGGACATCAAGCTCGGAGCGGGCGTGGTTGTCTACGAGGGCGGCGAAGGCAACAAGGCCGCGGCCAAAGGCGGTCTTTTCATCCTTGGCACCGAGCGCCACGAGTCGCGCCGTATCGACCGCCAGCTTCGCGGCCGCGCGGGCCGCCAGGGCGATCCCGGCGAGTCCCGCTTCTACCTTTCGCTCGAGGACGAGCTCATGCGCCTGTTCGGCTCGGATCGCATCAGCCGCATCATGGACCGCCTGGGGATGAAGGAGGACGAGCCGATTATCCATCCCTGGATCACTTCCTCCGTGGGGCGCGCCCAGAAGCGCGTGGAGGCGCGCAACTTTGAAATCCGCAAGCACCTGCTCGAATACGACAACGTCATGAATGTCATGCGCACCGAAATTTACAAGCGCCGCAAGGCCGCGCTTACGGGCGAAGCGGTCGATGAGGTGCTGAAGGGCATGATTGAGGACTGCCTCGAGGAACTGCTGCTCCAGTTCTGCGGCGAGGACACTCCCTCCCACCAATGGGACTGGGAAGGCCTCCGTCGCGAGCTGTTGTCCACTCTCGCCCTTTTCACCGAGGAGCGTCACGACCTGACCCTCGGCCAGCTGGTGGATTTCCTGCTGGACGAGGCGTTAAAAAAGCTGGATGAGAAAAAGGCCTTTCTCGCGCAGATTGAGCCCACGCTGTTTGAGCGGGTCAAGCGCGTTCATATCCTCCGCACCATTGACGATGCCTGGAAGGACCACCTGCACGACATGGACATCCTGCGCGAAGGCATCAACCTGCAGGCCTACGGTCAAAAGGACCCGCTCATCGAGTACAAGCGCGAAGGGTTTGCCATGTTCGACAAGATGCTATCACGCGTCAACAAGACCGCGGTGGAGCGCATCTTCAACACCTCGTTCCAGGTGGAGCCGCAGCGAGGCGGGTCGCTTATCAACGTGCGCTACACCAAGAACGAGGCGCCTTCGGGGCCGACCGCGGCCGTGCAGGGCCCGGGCATTGTGCCCGGCGTCACCGGCCCCGAAGGGCCGCCACCGCGCGCGCCGCAGGGGCCGCAGAAACCGGTGCGCGCGGTCAAGACCGCGGGGCCCAATGACCCCTGCCCATGCGGGTCCGGGAAGAAATACAAGAAATGCTGCGGGTGATCGCCGCAATACGGGGAATAAATCCATGAACTACCGCACCTTGGGTCGTACCGGCCTCACTATCTCTGAAATCGGCCTGGGCGGGCTTTCCATCGGTGGGCCCTTTACGTTGGGCGGTTACGCATTCGGTCGTGGCGAGGTCGACGACAAGAATTCACTCAAGATGACGCGTGTGGCGCTCGATGCGGGCGTCTCGCTCATCGACACTGCTGACATCTACGGCTACGGCAAAAGCGAGGAAGTGCTTGGCGAGGCGCTGCAGGGGCGGCGCGGCAACGTGGTGGTGGTCACCAAGGTGGGCAACCGCGGCGACACCCAGGAGTGGTTCAAAGACTTCAGCCCGGCCTGGGTCAAGTCGGCCTGCGACAACAGTCTCCGCCGGTTGCGCACCGACTACATTGACGTTTATATGCTCCATACGCCTGACACGGACTTTTCCTTCACCGAAGAGATTTTCGCCCCTTTCAACGAGCTTAAAAAGCAGGGTAAAATCCGCTTCTACGGCTGCTCGCTCGCAACACCAAAGCAGGGCATGGAGTTCATCGCCTCTGGCTTCGGCGACGTCATGGAGGTGCTCTTCAACGTGGTGGAGCGCGAGGCGGCCGAAGAGCTTTTGCCCGCGGCAGAGCACGCGGACATGGGCGTTATGCTCAAACAACCGCTTGCGGCCGGGCTTCTCACCGGCAAATACAATAAGAACACTTTCTTTGATGAGCAGGATTTTCGAAAAACACTCTACCCGCGCCCGCTCATGAACCGGCGCGTGGACGAGGCCGAGTTCCTTGCGTCCGTGGCGGACGAGTTGCAGATCACCCTGCCGCAGCTTGCGCTCAAGTATTGCCTTATGCGGAAAGAGGCCGCCTCGACTGTGCCGGGCGCCAAGACCGCGGGCCAGGTGCTCGAGAACGCGCGCGCGAGCGATGGGGTGGAGCTACCGGTGCATGTGCTCGACCGTATCCATCGCACATTCACGCACGGGATCGTTTCATAAAACAAGGAGCCTGCCATGCGGGTCAAGGAACTGTTTCAGCGCCATCCGGAATTAAAGAGCCAGGAAAAGCAGATTCTTTCGGCCTGCGCGGCAATCGAAAAGGCGTTCCGGAAAGGTAAAAAGCTGCTGCTCTGCGGCAACGGCGGCAGTGCGGCCGACTGCGACCACATCTCCGGCGAGTTCCTGAAGAGCTTCATGAAAAAAAGGCCACTCGATAAAAAGTTTGCCGCTGCACTTAAGAAAAAGTTCGGGGCCGAAGGACGCTTTATGGCGCAAAACCTTGAAAAGGGCTACCCCGCAATCCCGCTCGTCGTCTTTCCGGCCGTGCTCACGGCCTATGCCAACGATCGCGTGCCCGCGCTCTGCTTTGCCCAGCTGGTGAACGCACTCGGACAGCCGGGAGACGTCCTTTTGGGCCTCAGCACCTCCGGTAACTCCACCAACGTCAATTACGCCTGTATGGCCGCAAAAGCTAAAGGGCTTACGGTCCTCGGACTCATGGGCCGCGACGGCGGGAAGATGAAAAAGCTCTGCGACACAGCCATTGTCATTCAGGGGCGCGATACGCCTGCTGTGCAGGAGTTGCACCTGCCGGTGTACCACGCGCTGTGCGAAGAGGTTGAGGCGCGGCTGGAGTAGGACGAAGAAGGTTTTAGAACTTCTTTGTCAGCATGGTCTGGTGACGATCCGGGCCCACGGACACCATGGAAATGGAACAGTCCACCAGGTGCGACAGCCGTTTTAAATAATCCTTGGCCTTGGCCGGCAACTTGTCCATGTCCTTGATTTTGGTCGTGTCCGTCTTCCATCCGTCCACAATTTCGTAAATGGGCTCCACCCGCTCCAGTTCCGCGATGCTGTCCGGAAACTCGTCCGTCACATTACCGTCGAGTTTGTAGGCCGTGCAAATTTTTATCTGTTCGAGCGAATCGAGCACGTCGAGTTTGGTAATGGCCATGGAGTCGAGGCCGTTGAGCATGGCGGCCTTTCTCAATATGACCGCGTCAAACCAACCACAGCGGCGCGGGC
>JAZDKP010000255.1:0-46970 GCA_043802925.1 Fibrobacterota bacterium
GCGGCCGCGAGGGCGCTTGCAAAGCCTTTTTCGCTGAAGGTCCCTTTCTTGAGCGCGTCAATTTCCTTGCACGCGTCCGCATCGGTCCCGGCCGCGGCGCCGAGTGCGAAGAAGAAGGTTTTGGCGCCGCCCGCCGGGAGCGTCACCCGGATATGGAGCCCGCTGATGGGCGGTTCGCCCACGGGTGCGGAGTCGCTGGAGGAAAGGACGCCCTGGATGACGGCGCCGGGGGTGAGGTCGCAGCTGAAGGGCGCGTCGAACCGTTCGCCCGAGAACTCAAATCCGGTGATGGCCGCGTCTGTGGCCAGGAAGGCGGTGCGGGGGTTTTTATCGGTGATGTCGACGTTGCGCACCAGGAGCGCGGAAAGCTTTTTCTGGAACTCCGCGTGGTAGAATTCGCCCCGGTTGAGGCGGGACGCGGGATAAGTGAGGAGGCTCCAGTCCACACGCACGAACAGGTCGAGGTCGCGCTTTTTCTGCGAAAGGTTCTTGAGCGAGAGCTTCCAGACTTCCGCGCACCGGCCCATGGGGACCATGACCGTGAGCGCGGCCGCGACCTGCTGTTTGACGGCCTCGAGCGACACGAATGAGCGGGACTGGGTGCAGCGGAAATCGGTATAATGACAGGCGCGGCTGTCGGCCAGCGGGAAAAGCGACCAGGCGTTGAGCTTGTCGCCCGCGTCGTCAGCGTACACGCCGCCCGCGTTTTTTTCACGGAGGTAAAAGGCGCGCTGGTCCTTTTCCGCGGCGTACAGCGGCTTGTAGGGGGAACCCACGTTTCGGGTTACGCCGCCGCCGCGCAGGGCGGAAAGGTAGGAGAAGCCGCGGCCGCTCTGGTCCCAGAGTGTTCCGTAGGCGCGTCCGCTGATTTGGAAGTTGTGGAGCGCGTGGAAATAGGGGCGTGGGGTCAGCGGCCGGTGCACGGTGTTGAGCGAATCGATCACGTAACCTTCGTTGTCCGTCCGGTCTTCGAAACGGCTGTAGCGTTCCTGGAGGGCTGCAAGGTCCCGGTCTTTGATGTGCGGGGCAAGAGGCTTGCCCTTTGCGAGGAGGTCGCGGCAGGTCCGGGCGGTCGCATCGAGCGCCTTCTTTGTCTCCCGTTCTTCAACGGCGGGGCCACCTGTTTTTGTCATTTTCCCTCTTTCTTATGGCACTGTTTTTAAGTTTTTGTTCCGTAATAAATTATGGTGTTACCAGGGACGATTAATTATATTGTGAAAACCTAAGTCTTTAAATATAACTAAATGGGCGGGCTGTTAAAAGGAAAATGATTGTCAAAAGGGCCTTCATCCGGTCATTTTGACGTGAAGTTACAGCGGAACAGGCGTTCACCATGGCTAACATCATCCTCAAACTCATCCCCAACAAATGGGACACACGCCATTACTTTTCGTTCATCAAGGTCAACAAGTTCTGTCCCAAAGACCAGCACTTTCTGGCCCACAACAATTACAACAAGGACATCAAACCCGGTGAATTCTGGGAATGTTTTATCTGGAGCCGCAGGGAAATCAAGGACAAGATTCTTTTCAAAGTCATCCCGTTTACAAAAGTCGATGAAAAATACCTGAAGAACGAAAAGCGGCGCGTGGAGCATTTCAACAAGGAATTGGCCTTCCTCGAAAAATTCATCGGCAAGGGATTTGAAAAAGTTGTCTTCCGGCAGGGGAATGTCCCTTACCTGCTGGCCAACAAGCCTAAAGAAGAGCTGGTCAAGCTTTACCCTGCCTTTTCGTTTTTACAGGAACCCGAAGCCCTTTTAGCCAAACCGCCGGACCCGCCCCGTTTCAAAAAACCCTCAAGTAGTTCGCGACCTTTCCCACCTCGCCACAATAACTTCGCACCCCGGCCCCCACGTCCGTGACCGCCTCGCAGAGCGCCTGACCGTGCCTGCGGAACAGGCCGTGCATGACGCGCGGCCAGCCGTACAGGGCGCGCGCCAGCCATTTCGCTGTTCGCAGTTCGCGTAACACAGGTTCCAGTCCCGCATCATACCCACGTTTCACTTCCGCGGGGCTTCCGGCGTTCAACAGCACGGCGTCCGCGGCCAACCGGCCCGACAGCAGGGCATTGCCGATGCCTTCGGCCGTGACCGGGTCCGTGAACCCGGCCGCGTCACCGCAGAGGAGGACCCGTCCTTTCATAAACCCGTTGCAACGCGGCGACACTGGAATCGGATGGCCGGTCTGTGTGCGACCGCCCAGCGCAATGGACGGGATTCCAAGTCTTTCCATATACGCGTCCACGCAGCGGGGCAGAAAGACGCCTCTGCGCCGTGTCATTGCGCCAAATGAAAGGCGGCCGTCCTCTTTTGGAAAGCACCAGGCATAGCCCCCCGGAACCATGCCGAAATCAAAGCGCGGGCCCTGCGCCAGGGAAGGAGGGAGCGGGCCTTTAAGGCGGGCCTCGTTTTCCACGGCCGGGGCCAGGAAGCGGTCGTCCTTCCATCCCGCCATCCGGGCCACGGGGCTGTGGACGCCGTCCGCGGCAATGAGGTAGCGGGCGCTGAACGATTGATAGGGTGTCATAACGCGGACCGCATCCGCGGATTGCGAAACAGCCGTGACCGGTGTTCCGGAAAGAAAGGTAGCGCCGGAGGCAACGGCCGTGTTTGTGAGGGCCGCGTCAAACCGGTCCCGGTCCACAAGGCAAAGGATGGGGGCGGGCCGTTCAACCCGGAACAAGAGCCCCGCGTCCAGAAAGCTCATGCATGCGGTGCAGGAGGGCAGCCCGGCCGTCTCCAAAATGCCCGGAGGCAGCAGGGCCTGGGCCCGGGCCGTGACGCCGCCACCGCAGGGTTTGTAACGGGGGAAGGCCGCCTTGTCGAGCAGCAGGACATTGGCGTTGTTTTTGGCCAGGTACAGCGCCGCAGACGACCCGGCCGGACCCGCTCCTGCAATGATGACGTCAAAGTCTTGTTTCATGGAAAGATTTAAATTAATATACTATTTTTAATCCGATGACCCTTATAAAAGCACTTTATGCCTTTACCCTGTTTACCGCGCTGGCGCTGCCGGTTCGGGCCGGGGTCAAATATTATGTGAATGATTTTCTGAACAACGGCGGCGACGCCCGTTCCGTGGCCCTGGGAAGCGCCATGGCCGCGGACCTCGCGGGCCGCACCGCCGGGCTTTACAACCCCGCAGGACTCCTGGGTGTCCGCGTTATCACCGGCCAGCTTACGCACGCCTCCCTCTTCAACGGCCAGTTGATGCAGGACATGGCGGCCGTGGTCTGGCCCATGGACTCCAGCCGGAGCCTGGGGGCCACCCTGATGCGGTCCGCTGTGGACGAAATCTGGAACACCAATAATTTCGAGACCGATGCGGAAGGACGGCCCATTTTCAGCCGTTCCCGGCTGACCTACTCCGACAACGCTGATTACGCTCTCGGCCTCACTTATGCGATGCGGTTCGGCGAACGTTTTCGCGCTGGGGCCACGGCCAACTTCATCCGCCGTCGTTTTGATGACCTGATCTCGTTCGGGGCCGGGCTTGATGCGGGCGCACTCTTCCTGTTTCAGAATAATATCACGCTCGGGCTTTCGGTCCGCAACCTCACCACCAGCGTGAACCGCTACTACGCGGATGATTACGAAATCGGCCTGCCCGAACTCTACCTCGGGGCCGGCTACCGCATGGATGTGGAGTACCTGTACGGGAGCGTCCTTTTCCTCTGCCAGTTTCCCAACCTTTTGCCCACCTCGGGAGTCTCGCAGGGGCCCATGGCCGGGGCCTTTGACAATAGCGACGAATCGCCGCAGGCCTGGGACCTTGCCAGCGCGGGGCCGCTCGGATTTGTTGCGAACACCGGACTCGGGCTTGAGTATACCATCCGGGAGCGCGTGGCGCTCCGGCTGGGCACCAACAGCGTTTCGACCGTGACCGCCGGAGTCGGCATTCTTTTAAAACGGCTTACAGTGGACTTTGCCTACCGGAGCCATCCGGAGCTTTCCGACAGCTACCGCTTTGCGCTGGCCTGGGATTTCTTAAGGAATTAACGCGAGCTTGCGCAAAAAGGTCTTTGTTTCCCCACCGGCCTTGTAATCCGTGGAAACCATGTAAATGCCCGGGGCCACCTGTTTACCCGCATCGTTCCGCGTGTCCCAGACAAGGGCGTTGCGTCCCGCATGCAGGTCGGGCCATTTTTTTGTGATGTGCCGCAGCAGGCTGCCTGACAGGGTGTAGATGCTCACCGTGAGCCGGGCGCCGGTGAGTTCCCCGTACGACAGGTCTGACATATCCATTATAAAGAGCGCCCGGCCGCGGGACGCGGGTTGGCATGCAATCCAGAAATTTGTGTTGTGATAGGCTTCGGCCACGGACCGCAGGGTGACGGCCGCGTAGGCATGGATGATGCCGGCGCCATACCGGGAGTCCGCGCGCATGGCCGTGGAGACAGCGGATGGAATGTAGGCTGTTTCTGAGAGCCGTGCGCGTACGGCAACGGGGTTACCTTTGAGCGCAGGTTCAGCCTGTAAAAGCAGCGCGCAGGCGCCTGCGGCCATGGGCGTGGCAAAGGAGGTACCCCCGCCGGAAATGACGCCCGCCGGAAGATTTGCAGTATAGACATTGTCGCCAGGGGCCGAAATATCCGGCTTGCGGCGCCCTTTTGCCGTGGGCCCGTACGAAGTAAAGGAGGCGATGGCTCCCACCGGGTCCGTGGCCCCCACGGCCATGACCGAGTCGCCGTCCGAAGGTACGGAGAGCGAGGAAACGCCGTAACGGCCCTCATTCCCTACGGCTGCAAAGACCACCACCCCCTTGGAGGCAGCGATGTTTGCGGCCCGGGTGATGGGCACGGAGTCGCCGGTGAGCGCTGATAGCGGGTAGTCTGGCCGCCCGTCCGTGAAACCGTAGCGGTACCCCAGCGAGGTGGTGATGATGTCCACGCCCACGGAGTCCACGGCCCATTCCACGGCCGCAATCCAGGCGTCCTCCTCGGCCACTCCTTCGTAATCAGCGCCGGATAGAGAGCGGACCCGCTCGGTCTTGATAAGCAGAAATTGCGCAAACGGTGCAACGCCCATGAGTGTGCCGGGTAGGTGGGCCGCAATAAGCGAAAGCACCTTGGTGCCGTGTTCCTCTTCACCCGGAAAGTCCAGGGAATCATCCGCGAGTGAAGTGTCGAAGGGAATGGCGGGGTTTGTGATGTGCGCGGCGTAGTCGCGCTTTCCGAGCAGCGTGGAGTCCGAGAAATGGGAGAAGGCTGCGTGGTCCAGCCGGAACCCCGCGTCAATCACCGCGATGCGCACGCCTTTTCCGGCCGAGTCCAGGGGCAGTCGGCCTTCATCGAACAGCCGCGGCACGCCCATGAGGTCCAGCGCTTCGCGCGAATTGCCGTAATAGGGGTCTGCCGCGGTCTTTTTAAGAGGGGCGGCAAGCGGCCGTGAGCCGCGGTACCGGTAGACGCCCACAGGTTCCACAGAACGGACAAAGGGTAGACGCGCGACCCCAGCGGTGGCGTTTGATGGGAGGCGGCCGGAGAGGGCGTTGAGCCACCGGCTCACGTAGTCGCGGCGGAACCCGAGGCGGTTCAGCTGCGCTTCTGCGGAAGCCAGGGAGGCGGTGTCGGACGCGCGCACCTTATCCGGCGCAAGGTTGACCCAGACCCGGTCAATGCCTTCTTGCGGAAATACGAGCATTGCAAGAACCATCACCAGAATGAGCGTGGAACGAAACAGGAGGCTCGGCATGGTTAAAAAATAAGAAAGGCCGGAGATGGAAAACCACTCCGGCCCTTTGTCCTTTCGCTTGCTTTAACCGCTTACTGGGCGCACTTGACCCGGTACATCTCGATGCGGCGGTTTTTAGCGCGTCCATCGGCCTTGTTGTTGGAGGCGATGGGGTCTTCCTGGCCGCGGCCAATGGTGGCGATGCGGCGTGGGTCCACGCTCTTGCTCATGAGGTAGGCCTTGACCGATTCGGCGCGCCCCTGGGAGAGCTCCTTGTTTTTGACGCGCTGGCCCACGTTGTCGGTGAAGCCGCGGATTTCGATGCATACGTCCGGGAAGGCGGTCATGGATTCCACGACCTTGTCGAGCACCGCGCCCGACTCAAACGTCAGCTCCGTGCTGTTGGTTTTGAAGTTGACGCCCTCGAGCACCACGCGCGATTCGATTTCCTTGGCCTTGATGTCCGGGCAACCGTCGTCGTCCTGGAATCCGTTGATGTTCTCTTTCTGGAGCGGGCATTTGTCCTTGGCGTCCAGGATGCCGTCCTGGTCGTTGTCAAGGTCCGGGCAGCCGTCCGCGTCCTCAAAACCGTCGATGTCCTCGGGGTCGTTGGGGCACTTGTCAACGTTGTCCGGGATGTTGTCGCGGTCGTTGTCGGGGTCCGGGCAGCCGTCAAGGTCTTCAAACCCGTCGCGGTCCTCGGGCTCGTTGGGGCACTTGTCCTTGGTGTCGATGATGGCGTCCTTATCGTTGTCGGTGTCCGGGCAGCCGTCGTCGTCCAAGTGATTGTCGAAGTCTTCGGCCTTGCTGGGGCACTTGTCGCGGATGTCGAGGATGCCGTCGCGGTCGTTGTCGGGATCCGGGCAGCCGTCCGTGTCCTCAAACCCGTCCACATCCTCGGGGTCGTTGGGGCAGTTGTCGATTTTGTCCGGGATGCCGTCGTTGTCGCTGTCGGAGCCCAGCACCGAGCCGTTCCACGACAGGGAGACCGAAATGCCGGACGCGGGATAGATTTTGGTCTGGTAGGCCTGGTTTTTGTCGGCGTTGTAATAAATCTGCTTGAACTTGTCGAGGTAGGAGAAGCATTTTTCAAAGGCGATCAGGATATGCGCGCCGCCCGGGATGTTAAAGCCCACGCCTGAGGCGAGGACCAGGGGTTCCTTGCCCAGGTCAAAACCCGCGGCAAGCTGCGAAAAGCGTGCCTGGCCGTCAAAGTCCGTGAAGACCGTGACGACCGGGTGCGGGGTCCATTCGAGCGCGCTGCCGAGTACGAAGATGTTGTCACGTCCCTTTTTACCGTTGAAGAGCGCGCCGAAGTTGAAGTGCCATTTGATGTTGACGTCAGGGTTGATTTCGGAGGCGTCAAAGGTCCAGAGCATTTTAAGGAGAAAGGCGGGATAGCCGGAGCCGTAGTAGAAGTCTTCGACCGGGATACGGTTGCCGTTGACCGCGGAATCGAAGGCATTCTTGAGCGCCGTTGAGAGCGTGTCGCTGTTGAGGGCGCCAAAATCGAGGTCCCCCATCAGAGAGTCAATGAAATAGTCGGAATTAGGCTTGACGTTTTGAGCCTTTGTGTAATAGGGCTGGCGCGGGAAGAGACCGGTGTTCTTTTTGGCCGTGGGGATCATGAGCTGGCCAAAATAGGTCATGTCAAAGACATGCGAATGCTCGTAGGGCGGGTACTGCATTTTCATGGAGAAGATAAAGTCGCCCATGCCGGCGTCGGAACCGTTTTCGATGCCGGTGTTGTCCTTGTAATACGGAATGCCGAAAGAGAGGTCCCACCAGTTGAGCAGGCCATAGCTGAGGTTGTAGTAGGTGGAGAGGTAAGTGGGGTTCATGCCTGAGGCAAAGACCGCCTGACCGTTCTGGATTTCAATGGCCTTTTCGATGTAATCATTATCGAGTCCGTAATAGGCGCCCGCGTTGATACCAAGAACGCCGCGGCCGAGCGTCTGCGCGGAGTGGGTATGCATGAGCCCTTTTTGGCCTGTGAGTGTGAGCTGCGAATGGACGTTTGCGGCAAGGAGCGCCAGAAGTGCCATGAAAACGAAAATAATCCGGGGCATCATTATCGAACCTCCTTAAAATAGATCCTGATTTTCAGGGAGCCATGTCACGATAAATCAACGGTTTCAATGTAAAATATGTATTGCTATTATTCAAGTCAATATCTAAATTTTATGCTTATTGTTTTATCCGGTTGTCCCATAACGTGTTAAGGAGAAATATGGCCACACTGCTCTTCGATATCCAAAGCGGTATTTCGGGCGACATGTCGGTTGCCGCTGCCCTTGGCCTTGGCATCGACGAGGCGTTGTTCAGGGCTGAAATGAAAAAACTGGGGCTGGATTTTGAAATGGAGACCGGGGAGGTCAAACGGCAGGGTATTGCGGCGCGGAGTTTTAAGGTCCGGTATCCCGAACAGCACACGCACCGGCACCTCCACCACATTCTTGACATCATCGATAAAAGCGGGCTCGATGCCGCGGTAAAGAAACGCGCGACCGGCATATTTTCCCGGCTGGCCGAGGCCGAGGCCAAAGTCCACGGCACGGACATCGACCATGTCCATTTTCACGAAGTGGGGGCCGTGGACGCCATCGTTGATATTGTGGGCTTTTCCCTGGCCTCCGTCATGCTCAATGTGGAGCGTGCCTTTGTCACGCCTTTTGTCTTTGGGCAAGGCACGGTCAAATGCGCGCACGGGGTCATGGCTGTCCCGGTGCCGGCCGTGGTGGAGCTCACGCGCAATTTTCCCTCGCGCCGTGTGGAACTCGAAGGTGAGACCGTGACGCCCACGGGCGCGGCCATTGCCACGGCCCTGGCGCACCCGGTCGCGGGCCTTGGCACCTTTGTGGCCGAACGCGCGGGTTACGGCGCGGGCACCCAGGAGTTCCCGGACCTTCCCAATGTGCTGCGGCTCCTGCTGGGCCGCACTGAATCGGGCCACGCGGAGCGGGTGACCGAGCTTGAGACCCATGTGGACGACGCCTCGGGCGAGCTCATTGGCCGCGCCATGGAACGGCTTTTTGCCGCGGGCGCGCTTGACGCGTTTACTATCCCCGTGAGCATGAAAAAGAACCGCCCCGGTGTGCTTGTCACCGTGCTCTGCCGTCCTGCGGATGCTACTGCGCTATCCAAAGTGTTGCTGCAGGAAACCGGTTCCATTGGCGTGCGTATAAGCGAAAAGGAGCGAATCTGCCTGCCCCGCAGCAGCGGGAGCGTGGATACCCCCTGGGGCGAAGCGAAGGTCAAAATCATTGACATGTTCGGAGAAAACTGGCAGACGCCGGAATACGAATCCTGCCGGGAAATTGCCGAAAAAAACGGGCTTTCCGTGCGCGCAGTCTACCGTGAAGTCATTGCCCGGATTCAGCAGCAGGGCAAGGCGTGATGAAATTGAACGGGTGTTATCGGGTCAAAACTGAATTCCAGCGATTATTTTTCGCACGGGCGCAGGAAGTCCCATTTTCAGCGCCGCCTTTGGCAAAAACCAGCGCGCGTTCCGTAATCGGGGCGCGCGTCCTGTTTTTATGAGCATCGGATGAATCTCCAGGCGGAAATGGGAAAATGTATGGACAAAAGGGGGAAGGCTTTTTGCGTCTTTCGGGACGTTGGGCGCCTTACTTTCCGGTAAACTCCATAAACCGCCCCAGATACCGCGCTCCGGCCGTTGCACCAACAGGAAACGTCCCTTTTTTACATGGATATGCATCGCTGTTTTACGGAACGGGATGGGGATTTTGCGGGAAGGCCTTTTACCAAGGGTGTCACTGCCTTTTAAAACGAATACACATTGGCCGTGCACCGGGCATCGGTCACATTGGGGCGTCTCGGGCAGGCAGAGGGTGGCGCCGAGGTCCATCAGCCCCTGCGTGTAGGCTTCGATGTCTTTTTCCGGCAGCAGCGATTCCGCGAGTTTCCATCGTTCATAATCCGGTGTTTCATCCTTGAGTCCAAAACAGCGGCCAAGGATCCGCTTCACATTGCCGTCAAGGATGGCCACTTTTTCGCCCGCGGCAAAAACCGCAATGGCGCCGGCCGTGCTCCGACCGATGCCGGGCAGCTCCATCAGTTCCGCGGCTGTGAGCGGGAAGCGGCCCTTCTTTTCCGAGCCGATGATTTGCGCGGCACGGTGCAGGTTGCGCGCCCGGGCATAGTACCCGAGCCCGCTCCAGAGTGCGAGCACGGAATCGAGCCGCGCGCGGGCGAGCGCGCGAACCGTGGTGAATTTACGCAGGAAACGGCGGTAATAGGGGATGACCGTGGCCACCTGGGTCTGCTGGAGCATGACCTCCGAGAGCCAGATGCGGTAAGGGTCGCGCGTACCCTGCCAGGGCAGGGCGTGGCGGCCGGCGCGTTTCTGCCAGCCGATGACACGGGCTGCAAACGTCATCGCAGGGGGGGCCTGTTTCACGAGAATAAAATAGGCTATTCATGGCTTTCAGTCAAATAATCATTTGAGCATGGATATGAGCAACATGACATTGAGGGCCGCGACCACTGCGGCCACTGCAAAGAGCAGGATTTTCTCGACGCCATGGTTGGCGTCCTCGCCCATGACCCGCTTGGAAGAGGTCAGGTATATCAGTAGAAAGACCGTCCAGGGAAGCTGGAGACTGAGGAGGACCTGTGACATTATCAGCCCGCGGAAGGGATTGCTGATGAAGAAGATGGCGCAGAGTGCAACGATGGTGGTGAAGAGTACGCCCAGGAAAGTGGGACGTTTGCGGATATCATAACCCTGGCCTGCCAGCCCGGCTGCGATGGAGCCCCCGGCCATGCCTGCCGTTACGCTGGAGGCAAACCCGGAAAAGAGGAGCGCCAGGGCAAAGAGCAGGGCCGCGGCCTTTCCGGCGGCTGGGACGAGCATGGCCTGCGCCTGTTCGAGCGTGGTCACCGGCGTCCCGGTTGAAAAGAAGGCCGCGGCAGCAAGCAGGATCATGGCGCTGTTGATGCCCCAGCCCACAATCATGGAAAAAAGGGTGTCGAGGAACTCGTACCGGAGCTGGCGCTTCCGGACCGCGCGGTCCTGCAGGTTCCATTCGCGGCTCTGGATGATTTCCGAGTGCAGGAAGAGGTTATGCGGCATGACCACCGCGCCCAGCACGCTCATGATGACCAGCATGGAGCCCGTCGGAAAAACGGGGGTGACCCAGCAGGTTGCGGCGTGCCTCCATTCGATGTCCACGAGAAAGAGCTCAGCCAGAAAGGAGAGGCCGATGAGCGAAACAAAGGCGATGATGATTTTTTCAATCTTCGGATAGGTATTTGAAAAGACCATGGCCGTGACCAGCGCGGCTGTCAGCAGCGCCCCGGCTTTTACCGGCAGCCCCAAGAGCATATTGAGCGCAATGGCGCCACCGAGAATTTCGGCCAGGGCCGTGGCGGCCGCGGCCACCATGGCCGAAAGCACGACCGTACGGCCGGCCAGGGGGTGGAGAAAGCGGGTTGCGGCCTCGGACAGGCAGAGGCCGGTACTGATGCCCAGGTGAGCCGCGTTATGCTGGAGCAGAATGAGCATGATGGTGGACAGTGTCACCATCCAGAGGAGCGAATAGCCGTAGGTGGAGCCCGCAGCGACATTGGAAGCCCAGTTACCTGGGTCAATAAAGCCCACGGTGACCAGGAGGCCGGGCCCGAGGTAGCGGAGGGTTCGGCTTGAGCGGAGGCGGGAAAGGGCGCTTGGCATGGTTGCTGATAATATATATTTTCTTCAAAGCGGGCATGGAGGTGAAAATCACAAACTACGGCGGCATTATTGTTTCGTTGCTTGCGCCGGACCGGAACGGAGAATTTTACGACGTTGTACTCGGTTGCGATTCCCTCGAGTGTTACATTAACTGGACGTCTTACTTTGGCTCTTTTATAGGTCGTTACGCAAACTGCATTGGTAGTGCCCGCTTTCACTCTCGATGGCAGCGTTAAAGGGAAAAACGGGACCGCCTATTCCAAGCGCTTTGCCCTCTGCCTCGAGACCCGGCACTATCCGGATTCGCCAAAAAAGCCCGCCTTCCCTTCAACCCGTCTTGAACCCGGAAACGAGTATCTGTCAGCCACGGTTTATCGATTTACAAATGGGATGTAGCTGGGTCTTGTGCGTTGCTGCAATGGCGCAGCTTATTCATTAGCTGGTTTCCACATCTCTTTATTCAATAGTGCATTATGATGAGCGTAGTCGCGATGATAAAAATCATTATAATCCGATTATTGCTTTTTGTATATGGCATATATTATGTAATATATTATTATATTCAATCTATTATTTATAAATGCGTTTATGGAATTAGAAGGAGAAGGGCCATGAAAATAATGGTTGTGGATGACTCTGTCACCATGCGTCGCATCATTGTCGTGAACCTGAAAAAAGCCGGATACAATGACATCGTCGAAGCTGAAAGCGGACGGCAGGCACTCGGAATGCTCCGCAGCCCGGGAGCGTCCGGTGGTTTTCCGGATGTTATGCTGCTCGACTGGAATATGCCTGAAATGACGGGCATTGAACTCCTGAAGGCGGTCAAGAGTGACGACACACTCAGGCACCTGCCGATCATCATGGTCACGACCGAGTCTGAAAAGGAGCGGGTGCTCATGGCCCTACAGTCGGGCGCCATGGGCTACCTGGTCAAACCCATCACCCCGGATTCCTTCCAGAAACAGGTTGTCGAAAGGCTTCCCAAGAAGTGAAACGCCAGGAGGAACTGCTTAAAATCTTCCGTAATTCCGTGGAAACGGTCCTGCAGACCATGACCGGCCTCCCGGTCGCCTACCGGAATACGGGGGTCAAACCGGATCACCTGTGCGAAAAGGACTTTTGCGGAATCATGGATTTCTTTGGCAACGCCAAGGGCACCTGTGCACTTTGCATGCCCGAACAACTGGCCCGCAAGGTTTGCTTCATCCTCACCCAGTTTCCGGACGTGGACATGACGGACGCGGTGCTCATTGACACTGTGGCCGAAATTTGCAACCAGATTGCGGGCAATGCCAAGGCGCTTCTCGACAAAACCCCCTACGGGTTCCAGATGAGCACGCCGCGCAAGCTCATCCGTGAGCGCGTAGACTTTACGACACGCACGGAACTTCCCTGCATCGTGCAGGCTTTTGAGGTGGCCGGGGAGGGGGTCCATTTCATGCTCTCCATCATCTCCGCGGACGGCGTTCCACTTGACACAGGGGCGGTGGTGCCGGAGGAAAAGCTTGTTGTCGAAGAGGACATGAAGGAAATCGTAGACGGTTTTGTGGTGGAGACCGAAGAAACGCTCACACAGCTCGACCTGGACCTCCTCCAGCTCGAGTCCGAGCCCGCGAACATGGAACTCGTTAATAAGGTCTTCCGCGCATTCCATACCGTCAAGGGAAATTCCGGCGCTTTGGGCTTTACCAAGCTGCAGACACTTGACCACCATACCGAAGACGTCGTGCGAAAGGTGCGCGACGGCAAAATGCTGCTCACGCCGCAGGCCATGGACGTGGTGTTCCGCGCCGTGGACGTCATCAAGGGACTGCTCGCGGACATCAAGCGGGGCGTGGTAAGCAGGACGGACCTGACGGACATTGAAACCGAGCTTTTGCTCGTGCTCGAAGAGAAATACGCGGAACTCGAGGCGCGCAAGGCCGCGCGTAGCGGCAAGGCCGGGGCCGGGCCCGCGGCGCAGGCCCGGGAACAATCCGCCACCCTACGCGTGGACACGCGGAAGCTTGACACGCTCATGGACGTCACGGGCGAACTTACGCTCACCCGAAACCGGCTGCTCGGCCTCATCCAGCGGCTCGATGAAGGCCAGCGGGTCGACAACCTCGAGGAACTCCTGAACGAACTGAACGCGCAAATGGGTTTTCAGGTCTCCGGGCTTCAGGGAAGCGTCATGTCCACGCGCATGCAGCCCATCGGCAAAGTATTCAACAAGTATACCCGCATCGTGCGCGACCTCTCGCGTGAAATCGGCAAGGAAATCGACCTGGTCATCAAGGGCGGCGAGACGGAGCTGGACACGACCATTGTGGATTCGATTGGCGACCCTCTTATCCACATGGTCCGGAACTCCTGTGACCACGGCATCGAAGCGCCCGAGGTCCGGGCCGCGGCCGGAAAACCCGCGCGCGGCCGCATCGACCTTTCTGCCTACCAGGAGGGGAGCGCGGTCATCATCGAAATACGTGACGACGGTAAAGGGCTCAACGCGGACGTCCTCAAGAAAAAAGCGCTGGAAAAGGGACTCATCACCCCGGAGTGCGCTGCCACCATGCCCAAGTCCGAGGCGCTGGGCCTTATCTTCCTCCCCGGTTTCTCCACCGCGGAAAAGGTCACTGAAGTTTCGGGCCGCGGGGTGGGCATGGATGTGGTGAACACCGGCATCGCCAGGCTGTCGGGTGTGGTGGAACTCCATTCTGAAGTGGGGCGCGGGACCACGGTGCGCATCAAACTGCCGCTCACGCTTTCGGTCATGCAGGGACTTGAGGTCGAGGTGGGGGACGAACGCTACCTTCTTCCGCAGGAGGCGCTGGTTGAAATCGTGCGCCTCGACCGCGCGGCCTATGCCCGGGTCGTGTCGGAACGTAAATTTCTGTTCCGCGACCGGTACCTCAATCCGGTTGTGGACCTGGGCGAGGCGCTGGGACTCAAACGGACCGGGTCGCGGCCCGCACAGGGTTTTGTGGCGGTCATCGGCGAGGTGGACCAACGGACCGGCGTGCTGGTCGACAACGTGCTGCGCCAGCACGAGGCGGTCATCAAACCCTTGGGCCGGTTCGCGGGCCGTTTTTCGCCCGAGGCCGTGACCGGGGCCACCCTCATGGGCGACGGCAGCATCGAACTCATCCTGAACCACCGCCACCTGATTGGCCTTGGCCAGAGCAGGGGAGGCGAATAGAGATTATGGACACATTGCGCGAATCCGAATTTCTCTGCTGCATGGCCGGTGATGCGGGTGTGGGCATTGGCGTGGATGCGGTGCAGGAGGTCTTTGAGACCCGGCTCCTCACGCGGCTGCCCGGTTGCCCGGAGGTGCTGATGGGTCTGGCCAACCTCCGCGGGAGCGTGGTCCCGGTCTTGAACCCCTGGGGCCTGCCTTCACCCCCCGGGGCGGTCAAACGAATCGCAGTGCTCAAGACCGCGGAGGGGCCCGTGGGGCTCCTTATCACTAGGCTCCTGGACCTGTTTCGTTTCGAGAATTTTTGCGGCATCGATGCGTTGCCGCAGCCTATTGACCGCACTGCTCACTGCTTTGATGCGGTTGCAGAGTCCCCGGAGGCCGGGCGCGTGCATCTTCTCAATGTTGAACGGATGATTGCGGAAACCTTACCCCAAACCGCAAGGAAGGGCTGACATGTATACCCGAGAGACGAACCGCCGGCTACTTGCACTCTTTATCCTCTGCGCGGCCGCGGCCGTGTTCACGGTCTGGACCGTGCGCGAGAAGTTTGTGGACCCACCCTGGGCCGCGCTCCTTCTCGGGCTCCTCGCCGCGGGGTTCATCGGATGGGCCTTCACACGCTATCTCGAGTTCAGGCTCAACAGCTCTGCGGACGCGGTCATTTCCCGCGTGCGCAAAATGGCCGAAGGCGACCTCACCCAGCGCTTTAAGGAGGACGCGGAGGACGCGCTGCCCTACGGCCTTTCGCTGGAACTGGGACGGCTGGCCGCCTTTTACCGCGAAAACGTGGGGGGCCTCTGGAAGGTCTCGGCACGGCTCTCGCGCCAGCTCGCGCAGTTCCTCGAGACCGCGGGCGCTCTCGGAAACGAGTTCCTCGAAGAGACCGAGGCCCTCGGAAAAGTCGGGGGCCAGCTCGAGGCCGTACGGCAGGAGGTGGGCGGCATTACGAAAAAAGTTTCGGACCTCCGGGTCAACTCCAGCAACGACGCCCAGTACCTCCGTCAGATTGACGCCATCAGTTCCCGCGCCCTCGACGAACTCAAGGCCCACCGGGGCATCATCAAAAACGTGCTCGCGGACCTGCAGGGTATCGCGACCCTCGAAGAGGACATGCACACGGGCCTTGCGGAATTCCAGGCCATTGCCAACCGGTCCGCGGAGGTCGAAAAGGCCGTGGCCGACCTCTCCGTTGAGACCGGCCTGGTCAAGCTCAACGCTTCCATTGACGCGGTACAGGCGCAGGCGAGTGAGGGCGCTTACCGTAAAATCCTCGACGAAATGCGCCTCCTCGGTGAAAAGTTCGATGCGCTCCGGCCCTCCGGAGGCGGGGCCGCAGCCTCTGACGCGCGCATTGGCGACATTGGCCAGCGACTCGAGACCTGCGGGGAGCGGCTCCGAAAAGGGATTTCCGACACCGAGATGGCCGGGGCCTTCTTTTCCCGAGTGAGCGAACATTATCTTGTTGTGGCCGTGAGCTACGAGAGCGTTTTTGAAAATGTGAAACGGCTGTCCGCGCTCATGGAAGAGGTCGACGGCCGCACCGTGGAGTTCACGGGCAGCATCAAGGCCGCGGCCGAAGGGTTTGACAAGCTCCGCGCGGACACGCAGATTACCCTGCTCCACTTCCACCAGCTTGACGAGCGGGCGCAGGCCATCCGCGAGAGCCTCAAGGAACTCGACCAGTTCAAGAACCTGTTCCGTATTGCATGAACCGAAACATATAAAACCAGGGAGCGATATATTATGGCGCAGACAAGCGAGACCGCCCAGCGGAAAAAAGGGGCGCTGCAGTCCCTCAAATTCAAACTCATCATGGCAAGCACCGGCCTTGTCCTGCTCTCGGTCGTGGTCCTGACCCTGGCATTCATACAGCGCCAGAAGGTCCAGCTCCGGCAGCAGCTTGTCAACCGGGGCGAGACCATCACCCGGCTCCTGGCCTACAACGCCCGGTATGGGGTGCAGATTGGCGACAAGCCCATCCTCGAGAAGATCCTTGGCGGTGTCAAGGATGACCCGGACGTCATCTACTGCCTTATCAGCGACAAAACCGGGGGTGTCATTGCGGCCCACAACCCGGACCGCGCGGACCTCAAAAAAATCAAGCCGGCCTTCAGCGTGTCCGATAAAAGCGAAATCGCCTACCATAACGACCTCGGTGACGATGTCATTAACATGGCCATCCCCGTGGTGCTCGAGAGCGGAGGCACGGAAAACGCCGCGGCCGCACCCGCGGACAACAGCCTTGAGGAGGAGTTTTTTGGCGGGGACGCCAGTTCCCCGGAACCCGCCAAACCGAAGGAAGACCCGGGCCTTTCGGACAAGAGCGGCCGTCGCATCATCGGCACCGTGCAGGTCGGAGTCACGCTCAAGAACATGAACGCGGAGATTGCGGCCTCCATCCGCCGCACCGTGCTTATCAGCGCCATCATTGTGCTCGCGGGCTTTGCGCTCGCTTTCTGGCTCGGCAGCCTCATCTCCGCGCCCATCAAGAAAGTGGTCACCCTGCTGACCGACATCTCCGAGGGCGAAGGCGACCTGTCGCAGCGCATCCACGTTACTTCCGGCGACGAAACGGGCGACCTGGCGCGCGGCTTCAACACCTTCATGGACAAGTTTCAGGAGGTCAAGAAAATCTCCGTGTTCCTGAACGAGCTGGGCGAGGGGGGCGGCGACCTCACCAAGCGCCTCAATATCGCGTCGCAGGACGAAATCGGCATGCTGGCCAAGGGTTTTGACCGGTTTACGGGCAAGCTCCATGACATCATCCGGCAGGTCGCGGAGAACACCGAGCGTATCGCGGCCGCGTCGCAGGTGGTCTCGGACACGACCATCAAACTCTCGCGCGAGCTCAACGAAGTGGCGGGCCAGTCCCTGGAGGTGGCGGCCAGTTCATCGCAGATGTCGCAGGGCATCGCGCTTTCGTCGCGCAACGTGTCAAACGTGAACGACCTTATGAACAGCATGGAAGTCGTCTCCAACTCCGGCGTGGAGGTGGTGCACGAAACCAAGAACGGCATGACGCAGATCAGCACGACCATCAAAACATCCAGCGGCGTGGTCGAACGCCTCAACGAAAGCTCGCAAAAGATTGGCGAGACCATCGCGGCCATCACCGAAATCGCGGACCAGACGAAGCTCATTGCCATCAACGCGGCCATCGAGGCCTCGCGCGTGGGCGCGCAGGGCAAGGGCTTTGCCGTGGTGGCCGAAGAAATCCGGCGCCTGGCCGCGCGCGTCACCAAGGCCACGCAGGACATCAGCCAGCGCATCAAGGCCGTGCAGGCCGAAACCACCCAGGTCATGGAGGTCATGAAAAAAGGAGTGGGAGAAGCTGAGAACGGACTGTCGCTTTCGAGCCGTTCCGAGACCTCTCTGTCCGAAATTTCCAAGGGCGTGCTCGATGCCAAGTCGCGCATCGGTGACATTACACTCGCGTCGCGCGAGCAGACCTCGGCCGTGGGCGTCATCACGCGCAATATCACCGGCATCTCGGAGTCCGCGCGCCAGTGCAGCGAAGGCGTGTCCAAGGCCGCCCAGTCGATGCAGGAGCTCAACAAGGAAGTCCAGGAACTGCGCCAGCTCGTGGGCCTGTTCGTGCTTGACCGGTGACTTTTTCTTTTCCGGGCACATTGGCCCTGGTTCTTTTATGCGGTTTTTCCGCGCCGGCATCTGGACCGGTTGATTCCGGGCGTGTGCTGCTCGAATGCCGCGCGTTTGCCGATGCGGAGGCATATTTTAAAAGGCATATGGTTAATGATACGCTCGATATTCCGGTCCAGCGCGGTTGGCAGGACGCGGTCCTCTTTCAGGGCGACACGGCCCGGGTTGTGACTGCGGCGCGCGTTCTTGTGCGCGACCATGCGCAGGACCCTGCGGCCCATTATCTGCTCGGCCGCTGCCTGCCCTGCTCCACCGGGCTCGCCTCCTTTGACCGGGCCCTGGCGCTCAACCCGCGCCACGCCTGGTCGCACAACGGCCGGGGCGCCTGCGCGTTTGAGCAGGGGGACTACCCGGTTGCGCGGGCTTTCTTTCTTACGGCCCTCAAATTCGACCCCGCGTTTGACGAGGGTTACCGCAACCTTTCGCGGACATACTTGCGCGAAAAATCCCGCGACAAAGCGCTCGCGGTCTACCGGAAGTTCATTGCCCGCGACCGGAACAACCCCACGGCTTACGAAGGGGTGGGGGACCTTTACCTCGAGCTGTCGCGCTTTAACGAGGCGCTCAAGGCCTACCGGAAGGCTGAAGTGCTCGGTGACTCCGCGAGCCCGGGCCTGCTCTTCAAAGCGGGCTACGCGGCCTTCAAGGCCGGACGCACCCCGCTCTCGGCCGCCTATTACCGACGCAGCGTGGAAAAGGGCAACGACACCTACGAGGCGCACTTCAACCTGGCGAACGCACTCGAGCTGCTCCGGCTCAATGAGGAGGCGCTCACCCATTACCGGCTCGCGTACGAAAAAACCAGGGACTACAAGCTGCTTTATTCCATGGGCAATTGCGCGGTCCAGTTGGGCCTTTACACAAAAGCGATTGAATGTTATCAGGGCTTTCTTGAAAAAGAGCCGGGCCATGCCGAGGCCCTCTTCGGTCTTGCCAACGCTTTACAGATTAAGCGTGATTTTGACCGTGCCGTAGAGACCTACCACAAGGTGGTGGCACTCGATAAAGGTTTTTCAAAAGCGTATTACAACCTCGGCTCCATCTACGCCTACCACCTGAACGGACCGGAAAAGGCGCGGGAATACTGGGGCGAATATATCCGGCTCTTTCCCGGTGCCGACGACCTCGCGTTCGTCCGCAAGGAGATGGCTAAACTTTCTGTAAAGCAATGAAATGGAGGATTCCCTTATGGACCCACGCATCCGAAAAACCCTGGCCGTGTTCATTCTGCTGCCCGCGCTTTTGTACCCTGCCGCCATCGGCATTCTGATTGAGAAATCGGGGGAGATGACCGAGGCGCCGGTGCGCGGCATCAAGTCCGTGGCAGGCGCGGACGTGGCTGAGTTCAACATGGAAGGCAACGCCGCGACCGGCAAGAAGCAGTGCCAGTCCATCAAGTCGGGCGGCGCAAAGGTTTGCGTGGTGGTGGGTAAAAACGCGGCCAAAATAGCCATGGCCGAACTTCCGGGCATGCCCATCGTTTACTGCATGGTCATGAATCCCGAGGAGGACGGCATCCGGGGCGTGAACATTACGGGTGTCAGCCTTGACGTTCCCATGAACAAGCAGTTCGACGCCTTCAAGTCCGTGGTGCCCAAGCTGAAAAAAGTGGGGCTGGTCTACAGCGGCGAGACGTCGGCCTCGCTGGTGGCGGAAATGAAGAAGGCGAGTGTCAAGGCGGGGCTGACGCTCGTGGAAAAGAAGGTCGCGGGTGACGCGGAGGTGCCCAACGCGGTGCGCGAAATGAAGGGGAGCATCGACGGACTCTACCTGCCCCCTGATAAAGTCGTGGCCCAGCGCGACGCCTTCCAGTTCATCGCGCTTTTCACTTTCGAGAACAACCTGCCCTTCATGGCGCCTTCGGGCCGATTTGTGAGCAAAGGGGCGCTTGTGGCGCTCATGATTGACTACGAGGACGTGGGCAAGCAGGCCGGCGATCTGGCCAGAAAAATTGCAGCCGGCGCGTCACCCTCCTCGCTGCCGCCCGAACCGCCGCGCGCGACCATCCTGGTCCTCAACCAGAAGACCGCGCAGACCATTGGCATCAATATTCCGCCGCATCTGCTGGAGAGTTCGCAGGTCGTCAAATGATTTAAGGGCTCATGAAACAAGCTGTTTACAGTCACAGGGAACGCACCCCCTTTCCCCCTCTCTTGGAAAGAGAGGGGGCTCACGCTGCGATGGTTCGTGTTTTGCCCCGCAGGGGTACATGGACCCTCCCTCTCTTAGCGCCTTCAGGCGCGGCCAAGAGAGGGAGGGAAAGGGTGGGTGAGTTCCCGCATTTGTCTGGATTGGCTTGTCAGCATTTACTCCGCAGTTTTCTATTCCTGTTGCTTCTGTCCGTCCTCCCGGCCTGGGCCGGGGATTCGGTCTTTTATTGCGGTGTCAATAATCTGAATCTCCGGGCGCAGCCTTCGGCCGGCGGCGCGCTCATCACGCAGATTGACTTTGGCCGGCCGCTTGTCTTGCTTGACCGCTATCAGGACTGGGTCAAGGTGTTCGTGAACAAGGACACTGTGGGGTGGGTCAAACAGGCCTATCTGCTGTCCGAGGTCAACCTTAAATGCCTCTCGGGAACTTCCGAAAAGGCGCGCACGGACTTTCAGGCTTTCAAAACAACTCCCCGTGCGGCCAAAGTTCTGGAGCCCGTGGCCGTGGCCGCTTCCGTAAAATTCGTTTACATCATCAAAGAGAACATCAATGTCCGCGAACAGCCTTCGGTCACCGCGGGAATCGCTGCCCGCGCTTCCTTCGGCGCTTTTTTTGAAGTGCGCCGTACGCAGGGGGAGTGGTTTCTGATAACCCTGCCGGACAAGCGCGACGGCTGGATACTGTCCTCCCTCACCGGCGACAAGGCAAGCCTTGACCGCGAGCTCAACCGCCGTTTCACTTCCGGAAAAATCGAGGCGAAGTGCGTTAAAATCGTCCGGGGGAGCAGCAAAACCCAGCGGGTGGTGGTGCGTTCCGGGCCGTCCGCGGACGCGCCGGTCATTGCCTATGTGTTTCCCGGGGACACGCTGCTTATTGCGGACCAGTGCGGAGGCTATTCCCGCGCGGCCATGCCTGGAGGCGGCGGCTGGGTCGCGGACCTGCTGCTGTTTATCGATACTGCCATGACCCGCTTCCGGGAAGGCGAACGCATTCCGATTCAGGACCTGCAGACCCCCGAACGGGTGGAGATACCCTACCTGCGCGGGTCTGAGGCCGCTGAGGCGCGTGAAAACCAGGGCACGCTGCAGGCCGAAGACAAGCAACGGCAACTCGACAGCCTCCGCAGCGTCTTTGCGGGCCGCGAACGCGAAATCCGCGCGGACATGGATCGCCGCCTGTCCGAGCAAAAGGCCGAATCACAGCAGAAACTGACCGAGGAAAAAGTGCGTCGTGAGTCCGCGCTCCGCGAACGCGATGAACAATTGCAGAAAACACTCGCCTCGTTTGAATCGGAAAAACGGGCGCTCGCGGACAAACTCAAGCAGCGCGAGACGGAATGGAAGAGCAGCCAGGAGGCCTGGCTTGCCTCACAAAAGGAACAGCTTGAGGCGCTGAAACGGGAGCGCGATGACCAGTTGAAGCGGCGCCAGGAGGCCATGGAAGCGGAAAAGGCCGGGGTCGAAAAACTGGCAAAGGATGTGGAGGAGAAAACCAGGCAGGCGCAGGAAGAAATCCAGCGCTTGCGGAAACAGCTTGAGGATGAGATTGCGCGTTTTGAAAAGGCCCGGAAAGAGGGCGAAACGCTGAAAAAAGAAGAACGCGCCATGAGCGAGGAAGACTTCTTCTTTAACGAAGAGGCGGCCGGCAAACTTGAGAGCAAAATGGATGTCACGGACTCGCTCAAGAAGTCAGCCGAGGCGGCCGTGTCGCACGAGCGCGATGAACTGGCGCGCCAGAAGAAGGCGAACGAAGAGGAGCAGCAGGCCCTCCGGCGCAAACTCGAGGAGGACCGCGAACGCATCACCTCCGAGCGCCGCGCCATGGAGCTTGAGCGGCAGAAGCAGGAACAGGAAATCATACAGGCCCAGCGCACGCTGGAGCAGGAGAAGAAGGAGCGCGAACGGACCTTTGCCGAAGAACGAAGGGCGCAGGAAGCCGAGGCGAAAAAGCAGATGGCCGAGGCGGGTGCCCGGCTTGAGGAGGAGCGGAAGGGCCTGCAGAAATTGCGTCTCGCAAGCGCGGACAGCCTTAAGGCGTTCGAAGCGGGACTTCGCGTATCCATTGAGGCGGAACGGAAAAAGCAGGAGGCCGAGGTACAGTCCCGGCTTACCGGGGAACGGTCGCGTCTTGACGCGGAAAAGGCCGCGCTTGCGGATAAATCAAAGGCCCTCGACGCCGAGGCCTTGAAACGGCGCGCGGAACTGGAACGGGAATACCAGGAGAAGCGGAAACAGGACGAAGCGCAGCGCGGCCGCTCATCAGAAAATCTTGCGCGCGAAAAACAGCAGCTCGATAGCGTGCGCGCATCCCTCGAAAAGCAGTCGCAAAAGGCGCGTGAGCAGGCGGAACGCGGGCTTCGGGAACGCGACGAGGCGGCCCGTAAGGCGCTGGAAGATGAGAAGAAGCGAAACCTGAAGGTTGTGGCGGACCGCGAGGCGAAAATACAGGCGGACCAGGCGAAGTTTGAAGCGCGCCAGAAGGTTGCGGAAGAGGAACAGAAGCGGAAAGAAGAGAGCTGGAAAAAGGACGAGGAAAGCCGTCAGGCAAAGGAAACGGCGAAGATAGAGACGCTCCGGAAGGCGCAGGAAAGCGCCTTCCTTGCCCAGCAGCAGCGGCTCACGGCCCAGAAGGTCGAAATGGAGCGGTTCTCGCGCGAGATGGAGGAAAAAAACCGCAAGGCGCAGGAAGAAATCGCGCAGATGAAAAAGGCCCTTGAAGAGCAGATGGCCAGGTTTGAGGAGGCGAAAAAGGCCAAGGAGACGCTGAAGAAAGAAGAGACCGCCATGGCGGACGAGGACTTTTTCTTTAACGACGAGGCCACCGGGAACCTGGAAAAGAAAATGAGCAGCGCGGACTCGCTTAAAGCCGCGGCCGAAGCGCAGATAGCCAAGGAAAAAGAGAACATGGAAACCCAGCGCCGGGCCATGGAGGCGGAACAGGCGTCCATCCGGAAAAAACAGCAGGAACAGGCGCAGATGCTTGAGAAGGAGAATGCGGCGCTGGAGACGCGGAAAAAGATGTCCGCGGACTCTTTGCAGACTGTGCGCCAAACACTCGAGCAGCAGCGTCAGGAGCGTGAAAAAGCGTTCCAGGACAAGGCAAGGGCCGAAGAGGAGGTGCGGCGCAAGGCGCTCGACGCGGACCGTGCGCGCATTGACGCGGAGCGGGCTGCCGTTGAACAACGCCGCAAACGGATGGAAGACAGCCTTGCCACCGTGGAATCGGACCGGCTGACGCGCATGGCGGACGAACGGGCGAAACTGGAAAAGGACCTTGCCGACAAGCTGGCGCGCGAAAAAGGGGCGCTGGCCGATAAAGAGCGGGCGCTCTCGGAGCAGCGCAAGGCGGACGCGCTTTCCATGACGCGTGAAAAGGAGTCGCTGACACGCGAGAAAGAGACACTGTCACGCACCACTGAGAAATCGCAGGCCGATTTTATGGCCCGCCTCAAGACCGAAACGGACCGCCGCATCCGTTTTGTGGAGGATTCCCTCAGGGGCTATTATGAAAAGCGGGGGACGGAGCAGGAACGGCTCCGGCTCTCGGACATGACGCGGGAACGGTCGCGGCTCGACAGTGTGAGCGCGGCCATGGCCCTCGAATCAAAGCAGCGTGTGGAAGCGCGTGAAAAGGAACTGGCCCGTTCCAAGGCCGAGGGCGAACGCGAGGTGGCGCAGGCCCGCGAAAAAAACCAGGCGCGGCTTGATGAGGAAAGGAAGCGGCTTGATAGTCTGCGGATTGCGGGTGAGACGGAGAATGCCCGCAAAGGCAAAGAGCGTGAGGCCGCGCTTTCGGCGCAGGAAGCGCAGACGAAAAAAGCGCTTGAGGAGGAACGGCAGAAGGCATTAAAGGCGCTCGACGAGGAAAAAACACGCATCCAGAAGGAAAAAGAGGCCTTTGCCGACAAGCAGAAAAAGATGGCCGAGGACATCAAGGCCAAGGAAAGCGTGTGGCAGAAGCAGGAGGCGCAGCGTCTTACGGACCAGAAACGGCAGCTTGACTCCATCCAGACGGCCAGGAACGCGGCCCTGAACGAACAGAAGAAGAAACTCGATGTGCAGCGGCAGGGTATGGAAACACTCGCAAAGGAGATGGAGGAGAAAAATAAGCTGGCGCAGGAGGAACTGACTCGCATGCGGCAGTCCCTTGAGGCTGAAATGGCCAAGTTTGAGGAGGCCAAGAAAGCCAAGGAACAGCTCAAGACGCAGGAAAAATCATTGTCCTCGGAGGACTTTTTCTTTAACGAGGAGGCCACGGGTGCAATCGAAACAAAAATGAGTGCCGCGGACTCCCTGCGCCAGGTTGCGCAGAAGCAGATTGATGCGGAAAAGGCCACTCTGACCTCCCAAAAAACGGCGCTGGAGGCCGAACAGAAAGCGCTCGCCGCCAATCTCGAAGAAGAACGCAGGAAAATGGAAACGGCCCGTCTTGCAGCAGAGGAGCTCAAAAAAAAGGCGGTCGAGGACATGGAGTCCGCTAAAAAGCGGATGGAGGAGGAGAAGCAGCGCCGCGAACAGGAATTTTCGCAGAAGCTCAAGCTCGAAGAACTGGAAAACAAAAAGCGGCTGGCCGAAGAGCAGAAAGCCTTGGAAATCGAGCGGGTCCGAATCGCCGCGCAGCAGAAGCAGGTGGAGGACAGTCTTAAAGCAGTCCAGCAGAACGCGCTCAAGGACATTGAGGCTGAACGCACCCGCTTCCGCGCGGAGCAGGAGGCGAACGCCAAACGCGACGCGGCCCGGCTCGAGATTGAGCGCGCGGGCCTGTTGACGCGTCAAAAGAGCGTGGAGGACAGCCTGAAGCGGGTTGAGGCTGAGAACCGGAAAAATCTTGAAGCGGAAAAACAGAAGGCCATGGCCGCAGTCCAGGCCGAGGCCCAGGCCGAACGGGCGCGCGTCGAAGCCGAGCGCCTCGCGCTCCTCGGCCGCCAGAAGGCGCTGGAAGACAGCCTGACACGTGCCGCGCAAAGCGGCCGCGCATCCATGGAAAAGGGGCTCGCGGACGAACGGCGCAGGCTTGATGACGAGCGCAAACGATTGCAGGAGGAACGGCAGGCTTTTGAAGAGGAAAAGCGCAAGTGGCGCGAGGCGCACGCCACGGCCACGGAACTGCCCGAGACCGCCTCGCCCGGGTCCGGCGCAGCTCCGGCCGCACCGTCTGCCCCTGTGGACACCGCGTTCAATAACAGCTTCGGCGAATTTATCAAGAGTGTGGACGGGCAGCTTACCGGGCCCAAGCGTTCGTTTGACGATGTGAACATGGCGCTTTCGCCCGTGGTGTCGGATCTCATGGGACTTTACTTTAAAATTCAGAGCAAGGAACCGGAACTTCAAGGACAGATTGTCATGAGTTTCATTATCAAGACTTCGGGCGAGGTACAGAACGTCAAGGTCATGACCAATACGCTGAATAATGCGAAAATAGAGGAGCAGGCCGTCGCGGCTTTCTCGAAGAGTAAGTTCCCTGCGTTGGGCGAGGGCGGCAGGGCCATGCTGGTGACGTATCCGATTGTGTTTATGGGGCGGTAACTCACCCCCTTCCCCCCTCTCTCTCAGAGAGAGGGGGCTTGGATTTAGCGCAAAGAAAATGATGAAAAAGTTTAATCGATGGGTTTTAACTCACCCCCTTCCCCCCTCTCTCTGCGAGAGAGGGGGGGAAAGGGGGGTGAGTTGAAGATTATTTTTCTATTATTGCTTCTCGCCTTCACGTCTGCCTTTGCCCGCGACTGGAGCGTGCTGCAGAAGGTCGAGTGGGAGCGTGACACGACTCAGAGCGGCACCATCCAGCTCCGTTTCACCCTCAAGGACCCGCCCAACTACTACCCGGTCTTTTTCGAGGAGGATCCGCCCGCGATGCGCATCGTGTTCAGCGGGACGCGCCTGGATTCGAACATGACCGAGGTCCGCACCGTGCCCCCGCCGCTCACGGGGTTCAGCGTCACGGAAAAGCGGTTGGCCAAGGGCGATCCGGTCACGCAAATTGCCATTGGGCTTGAAAAGAAGTGTCCTTTCACCACAAAGTTGGAGAAGGACGTCATTACGCTTTCCATCGATGTTTCATCGCTCATCCGCGGGAACAAGATTATTGTTGATAAGAAGGAATCCGCGGAGGGCGTAAACCGGGTGCGCAATATTTCGGTGCAGGAGACGTCGAACAATGTTGAAATCATGCTGACGCTGGCCTCCCCGGCAATGGGGTTTTCCGCGTACACGCTTGACAGCACTCCTCGGCTGGTGGTGGACCTGCCCGGGGTCCTGGCCGACTCGGCCGCTGCCCGCGCGGTTGATATTGCGCCGGTCTGCACGCTCATGACCATCGCAAAAGAGAATTTTACGCGACTTGTCTTTTCGCTAAAAAAGAAAGTCGACGTCAAAACCATGCAGAAAGGCAACCGGCTGAGCCTTCTTCTGCCGCGTGAAAAAAGTATGATGGAACGCAACAAAAAATGGGTCTATCTGTCCGCGAGCGCTTTACTTTTAGGCGGGGTCGGGGGGGCTGTCATGCTTATGGGCGGGGATGAAGGGGCGAAACCGGCAACGGACGAAACGCCGGCTGGCGACAACTGGCGGACCAAACCGCCGCACCCGAGTGAAATTCCATAATAAATACATATGGTCAATTAAATAAGCTTATATCAATATGTTTAATAATATGTTAAAATGTAAAATGTTGTTTGCCACGCTAACTCTGCTTAATCAAGTTAATACATTAAACCATTAAATGTATGATATGGATCACAGAATTTTATACAAATACTATATACATAGCGTATATAAGCCTAAAGTCTTATATAAAAAAGTTAACATTTCTAAAAATCTTATATAAATAAATGCCGGAATCTTTACACAACGATATTCTGAGCCTTGCCGCAATCCGGATCCGTTCGGGTACGCTGAATCGCTATTTATCAAGATTGATGATTGTGCTGTGGGTGCTGCAGGTGGCTCTGCCGGCGTCGGGTGGGATGCAGCCCAATGCTGGCCGTCGTGGTTTCACATCGTCCATCTCCACGGATGCGCAGGCTTCGCCTGAGAGTGTGATGCAGGGCGCGGGCGCGGGGTTTCCGCTTTTGCTGGTCCCCGTGCTGCTCGCCGCCCTTGCGCGGCCTTCGCACGCAGTGCGGGACACTCTTTTCAGCGAAGATTTCGAATCCATGACAACCGCGGATTCCCTTGCCTGGGATTGGATGGTCGGGTATTGTACGCACTATAACTGGAAATGGGGTGTCCCCTCCGGCTCTGGAACCTATCCGGCGACCGGACACAGTGGTACCAAGCTCCTTTCGACCAGCCTGACGGCCACCTATCCCAATTCGCAGAGCGATTATCTTGAAACGCCGTTTGTCCGGACCGAGGGCTTGCTGAGCGCCAAGTTCTACATGTGGAACTGGATCCGCGCCGCCACCAACGACGGAGGCTATGTCCGCGCCGAGAACGGGGTTGACCGCATGATGTATACCCTGACGCCCCTCGATGGATACGATGGCGCAGTGTCAAGTCTTGGCGGTTATAACGGGTTTACGGGATTGACAGGGGTCTGGGCGCGGGACTCGTTCGACCTGGCCAATGTGCTTTTCATGGATTCGCTCCGCATGGCCTTCCGTTTCGCCAGCACCGCCACTACGGTGGATCGCGGCTGGTTCATCGACGACATCATGGTGATCGGCAGCAACCCCACCCCGCAGGTTTTCGCCCCGGGCGGCTCCGCGGGCGGGGTCATGTGCTCCGTGTATGTGGACGGGAGCGGAAATGCATCGGCCCGCTACGGCATCCACGACAGTTCCAATGTCGCCATCACCACCGAGCTTTATTACCGGCTCTTCAATTGCAATTCCTGGACAACCGCCAACTATAAAAGCGGGGACTGGGGCACGGTAACGGCCACGGACAAGACCGTCATCCGTTCTGTTTTGTGGAGCGCCGCGACACAACTGGGCGAGGTCGACACTACGATTGCCATCAAATTGACATTTACGGACAACCATTCGCTCGACAGTTCGGTCACGGCCCTTACCGCGATTGACACCCGGCTTCCGTCCGCCTTCACCTCCTTTTCCGCTCCCACGGCGGGCACCAATAGCATGGGTCTGAGCTGGTCCGCAATCACGGAAACCCATTTCAGCAAGTACCAGGTCTGGATTGGGACCGTGCAGAGCGAGGTCGTTAGCGAGAACGGCGGCGCCCAGAAATGGGACAATGCAAACGACGCGGCCCTAACCACGCTGATAACGACCGCAACGACCGTGACCGGGCTCGCTGCGGGTACCGGATATTACATCAAGATTAAGGCTGTTGATACCTATGGCAACGTCCGCGTCTCTTCGGTCATTTACAAATCCACCAACCCCACCCTGTCGCCCGTGGTCACCGGATGGACGCCCTCGACGCCGGTTCTCGCGGTGCAGCAGGGCCCCACGCTGGTCCGGATCGGCTACCAGGTGTCGGACGCGGACAACGGGACCGTGACCATTAAGGCGCAATACCAGATAGACGCCGGCGCCTGGAACGACATCACCCAATGCTCGGGCGACACCGGCGCGGGCATCACCACGTCGGACACGAAAAAGGACTCCATCGCGTGGAACGTGGCCACCGAACCCGGCATCGGCTCGAACTTCGACGACACATGCCGTGTCCGCGTCATCGCGTTCGATGGGACCCACCGCGACACCATGAACTCCCTGCCCTTCACCGTCGACACGCGCGCGCCCACCGGAATGACCGGCCTGACCTTTCCGGACACCACGTATGCCACCATCAAGGTTGGCTGGACCGCGCCTACGGAAAAGAACTTCCACCATTACGAAATCTGGTGGGGCAAGGTGCAGGCCGACGTCATCAACCGGAGCACCGTGACCGCTGCCAAATGGGACGGTTCAAAAGATGTGGCGCTCTGGTCGGGCGCAACGACCTCCACGGTCATCGATGGCGTGAATGAGAACACGACTTATTACTTCAAGATTTGGGCCTGCGACAGCGCGGGCAATTCCATGACACTGACCGATAAAAGCGTGGTTAAATCAACCGCCGTCACCACCTCTTTTCCCTATAGCGAAAACTTTGAATCCGGTTCCTCCGGATATTCGTTCCAGACGAACTGGGCCCGGACCAATGTGGGCGCCGCGCACAGCGGCACCTGGTATGCCGGCAACAGCGCGGCGTATCCCATCAATTGCGACATCAGCATGGTCACGCCCTCTTTCCGCATGACCGGTTTCACCAACGCCTGGTTTACATTCTGGCACAAGTATTTCTTTGAGTTCGCCTATGACGGTGGCGCCATCGAGGTGGATACGACAGGAAACGACAATTGGATGCAAGTCGTCCCAGCCAGCGATTACGACAACGGTAACCTGCTCGGAAACGCCATGACCACCTACAACAACGACCTCGGTAACGGCCGCAAATGCTATACGGACAGCCTGAAGGTGTACGGCAAGGACAGCGTGGACCTTCTGCCCTATGTCAACGCCTCGCAAATCCGGCTCCGCTTCCGGGAAGGCAGCGACAACCTAGGCGGTCAATGGTCCGGTTGGCTGGTGGATGATATTTATGTTTATGGCTCAAACAACACCGCGCCCAGCATCACCGGGCCCGGGGGCGGATACCCGGCAACGGCAGGGCAGTCAGTGAACGGCACAACCACGGTTTCGGCCACCTACCAGGTGTCGGATGCCGAGCAGTCCACGGTCATCGTCTCAGCGTACTACCAGGTCAATTCCTCGGGCTGGATTCTGCTCACCGGCACGGGCGGCGAGTACGGCACGGTCTCCGCGACCAGCGGGAGCACCAACCGTACCCTCACGTGGAACGCGGGCACGCAGCTCGGTACCACGGACTTAACGAACTACCAGCTTCGCCTCATCGCATCCGACGGCGTACTCAAGGACACGATTTATTCAAACACTTTTACGGTTGACACAAAGGCCCCGGTCGGGCTGGCATCGTTTGCCGCGCTCGATTCCACAAAAACCTCCATCCATGTCGCCTGGGCTGCGCCCGCGGAAACGCGGTTCAACCATTATGAAATCTGGTACGGTGCGGACCCAACGCAGGTTGAAAACCGGAGCGGGGGCGCGCTGGAATGGGACAATGACAATGATGCGGCCCTGGCCACACTCTCCACGGCCACCACGACCCTGACCGGACTGGTGGCGGCCACAAAGTATTTCCTGCGGATATGGGCGGTTGACAGCCTGGGCAACGAAAGCGCCTCCACCACGGACAGCATGACCACGGAACCCACTTCCGCGCCGGTCATTACGGGGTGGGACCCGGCGACGGTCATCGGGCACAACCAACTCAGTTACGACTCTTTGCGCATTGAGTACGAGGTCTATGATGTGGATCTCGGGAACAGCACCCTCAGCGCGGATTATTGTGTCCAGGGCGGGACATGGGCGGCCCTGCCCACCCCCTATGCGGGATCCAACCTGGGCAGCGTGGCGGTCAGCCAGACCACGGACCGTTCCGTGCTCTGGAACATCGGCACGGACCTCGTCAATGTCGACTCCTTCTACCAGGTCCGCATCCGTGCAACGGACGGCACCCACTACGACACCAACACCACGCCCTTGTTCCTGCTCGATACCAAAGCCCCGACCGGGTTGGCGGGACTGAGCATCGTGGATTCCACGAATGTTTCGCTGGTGCTGACCTGGACTCCGGTTTCCACGGAACGCCACTTTGCCCGCTATGAAATTTATTACGGCACCACTCGCGCCAATGTTCTGAACCGGACGGCCACCCTCCGCGGTCCCGCCCAATCAGCCAGGCTGAGCGTCATGTCAACAGCGCGCGACACCCTTTTCGGCCTGACCTACAACCAACTCTACTTCGTCAAAGTCTGGGCCTTTGATTCGTGCAACAACCTCATTGCCGGCAATTACGACAGCAGCTACTCCCGGATTGCGCCCATCACCACGCTGCCCTGGTCCGACAACGTGGAAAATGGAAACGTGGGGTGGACCGGAAACTGTATCGGCCAGGACACGGGCTGGGACATCCGGAGTTATGTCATGCATTCAGGTACCCATGCCTGGAACCTGGGCAAGGGCCAATACCATGATACGCTGGACGCTTATCTTATATCGCCGCAGTTCAACCTGACCAGCCAGGCCGGCAATAAATTGCTGCTCTCCTTCTGGCATGAGGCTGAATTTGAAAGCGGAAATTACGATGGCGCTATCGTACAGGTTTCCACGAACGGCACCACCTGGAACACGGTGACGCCGGTCATGAACGGGTACAATGGAACCATTGATGATACTTACAGCAATCCGCTGGGCGCGGTGCCGGCATGGGTGGGGACATGGGGTTATAAGCGCAGCATTGTCGATATGACGTCCTATGCCGGCCAAGCATACGTTAAATTCCGTTTCCGTGCCGGTACGGATCGCAGCGGATCGCGAAAAGGCTGGAATGTGGACGATATCACGCTGGCCGCGGACAATCCGCCGGACAATGACATGACGCTCAATGCCACGGTCCTCAACAGTAACTCCATCGAACTTTCCTGGAACCCGGGCGCCGTGGATTCTGTCACTGCGGACACCGTGGGAATATGGTATAAGAAAGGGACCGATTACCCGGACAGCGCCAATGATGTCACCGCTTTATTGGCGGGCAAGTATCCGATGACCGTGAACAAGGATACGTTGACCGGCCAATATAATGGCGGCTATTATTTTGCCGCCTGTGTGCGAAATGTATGCAATCACTGGAGCGACACCAGCGGGTCCGCCGCTGCTTTTGCGACGCTCACGACCAGTGTCAATGAAGTGGCCTTAAACGCCGTGTCAGGGACCGGGGCCGCCAACACCTTCACCAATGGCGGGGGTGTTAATGTGGGCGTTAACCAATCCGCGGAAGGCGGCAGCCAGTCAACGGGTTTAAATACGGGTAAATACCTCTGCGTTCCCATCGCGGACACCACGTTGCCTTATTCAATCGATTCGGTCCAGGTGGAAGTCAAGGAAATGCATGGAACCGCGAACCGCGCATTCATGATAACCCTGTGGTCAGGCGGTGTCCTTGACAGCAGTGGCTCGCTGCAGAATACCGCGATCTCAACCTATGACACTTTTACCTGCGCGTGGGCCTTGGACCCGAACGGAAACACAACCTGGACGTGGGCGGCCGTTAATGCGCTTACGGCAGGGATTGTGACCGCAGCGGCCGGAACCTATACGGTTGATCGGGTTACGATCCATGCTTTCTATTCCCCCAAGCCCCCGCAGTTGTTCGATACCCTCGGTGCAACGACCACGCTCCAGGCCGCTCAACGGACCGATGGCAGCGATACGCTGGATATATATTATCAGCTTCGTGATTTGGACAATACGGTTGTCACGGTCACGCCTCAATACCGGAACAAGTTGTCAGGGACCTGGACGAATCTGACAAGCATGAAAGGGGACACAGGCAGGGTCACGGCCACGGACTCCAGTGTTCACCGCCGGATTCGCTGGTATGCCGCGGGACAACTCGGGACATCATTCAGTTCGGACTCCATTCAGATACGTGTGAATGCCGATGACAGCATGTACCAGCCTTCGCTGACCCGGGCCGCGGCGGACATCAAAATTGATACCAAGTTTCCGACCGTGGATACGGCTGTTTTCATCACGGACGGTACACTGAATGCCGGCGCCACCTCCTTCAGCCTTGATGCATCGTTTATTGAAACCCATCCCGTCACTACGGTCTATTCCTACAAGCTGAACAACGGGGCCAAGGTCGATTCCAACGGGCAGACGGCCGTTTCCAACCCGTCGGCCAAGCAGATGCAGGTCACGGCTCTGAATGGCGATGATTCCTTGGTCGTCATCGCAAAGCACACCGATGGATATGCCCATGCGGTCAACTGCACCTCGGCAGCGCATTATGTGAAACCCTATACGCCACCCATGCCCTCGGTAGATTTCCTGACAGTGAACTCTGTTAACGCCGCGGTGAACAAACATTCCAGCGAGGTTGCGGGACTGTCCTATGCCATTCAGGTAGACTCCTCGGGAACCACCTGGTGGGTCCAGAGCGCCACGGGCCTGCGCGGTGCCTCGGCGGACTGGAACACCATAGCAGGGTGGGGGAACAAGACGGTCGGCGGGCTCTCCACGCCTGTTTCACAGTACCTGTTCCGCACACGCAGTCGGAACCTCTATAATACCAGTATGCTCTCCAACCTGTCGCCGGCAACGGCGCCGGCCATGCCCGCGCCAAAACTCTTTGACACCACGGGCAACGGCAACGCGCTCCAGGCCGCGCAGCGCGCGGATGCCAGCGATACCGTGGCCTGCTTCTATCAACTTGTTGATGTGGAAGCCGCGTTTGACACGGTCACGGTCCAGTATCGCAACGGCGCATCGGGTACCTGGACAGACATGACCCATACGGCCGGCGATTTGGGAGTCGTGGCGGCAACGGATTCTTCGATCCACCATCCGGTTCGGTGGCATGTTACGGGCCAGCTCGGGACCGCATTTGAGAGCGATACGGTCCAGCTGCGCATCATCACCAAGAACAATCTCGATAAGTGTGATACGCTCGTCATGGGCGCCGCGAACCTTGTTGTTGACACCAAAGCGCCCGTGCCGTCCTCGCCACTCGTTTACACGACCGGTAATCCGTCCGCGGACACTGCTGGAATCCGCATTGACGGCGCTTTCACCGAGTCCCATCCCGGCTCCAATACTTTTTCCTACAAGCTGAACAACAGCGCCTATGTTCCGGCCACGGGCCAGGCCAGTGTGGCCGACCCGGCAGCGCTGTTGATTACAGTGGCACTCGACGGTAACGACAGCCTGAATGCCATCAAACTGTCGCACACGGACGCATACGGCCACACGGCCTATTACGAAAGCACCACGGTCAAATACGTCAAGCCCTACCAACCCCCCGTGGTGGCCGTGGGGAATCCCGGGTTGAGCACGCTTGAGATTACCGCGAATACCCATGCCAGCGAAGCGGCGGGGCTGGATTATGCCGTCCAGATTGATTCAGCCGCAACGACCGGGTGGGTGCAGGCCGATGGGAGCAGGGGCGGAGTGGAAGTGTGGCAGCCCCTTGCTTCCTGGGGCGCGAAAACAGTGACAGGGCTGTCGGAGGGGACCCGATACCTTTTCCGAAGCAAGTCACGCAACCCGAACAATATCGCGACCCAGAGCGATTGGTCCGCGCCGGATTCGGGCTTGACGCTGTCATCCGGGGCTGTTTATATGACCCTCAACGCCACGCCCGGTACGCATGTTGCCAATCAGTGGACCGTGGGCGGCGCCACCGAAGGCGACGACCAGGCCGCGCCCGGGGGGACGGCCTCCTATACCACACTGGCCAATCAATCACTGGTTGTGAATATCGATGACCCGATACGTTCAGGGACCGTTGATTCCATACGGGTGAGCTGTCTGCTGAAATCCAGCGTCAACCTTTCGGGCACGCAGGATGGCGTCGAAATCCGAATCCGCACCCACAATCTCGCGTACACGGACACGGTCATTGATGAGGTTGCCACGAGCTATACTTATTACACATTCACATGGGTGAACAATCCGAATACCGGAGCGGCTTGGACCTGGGGTGAAATCGATTCCCTGCAGGCGGGCGCCATCGCCAAGGCGACCAACCCTTCATCCCTCGACACCCTTTTCGCCGACCATGTTCGCATCAGGCTATTCTATACCCCCGGGACGGGCGGTCCCGACTCCGGCATGATCCTTCCGGCGGTTGCCGGTACAGGGGAAGGCAATGTCTGGTCAAACGGCGGAGCCACGGTCGGTGATGACGCTTTGGCCATCGGCGGTACGGAAGCTACGGTTACTACGATTACGCAACTGCTGTCAGTCCCCATACGTGATACGACATCTTATGGCTCAATCGATTCCGTGCGGGTGCGGGTTTATGCCAAAAGCGATGCTGCTAACAAAACCATTCGTCCTGCGCTACGCATCGGCGGAGTTTCATACGAATCCGGTTCCAACCAGACCCTTACGACCGAGTATGCTTTTTACACCTATACCTGGGCGCTGAATCCGGCTACCTCATCCGCTTGGACCTGGAGCAACATCAACGTTCTCGAAGCCGGTTGCGTTACCCATACAATCGCCAATTACTTTGCCGATTACGTGGGGCTGAATGTGTTTTACCGCTACCAGAACCAGGCCCCGCGGCTCTACGACACACTGGGTGTGGGCACCACACTGCAGGCGGCTCAGCGCACGGATGCCAGCGACACGGTGGACGTCTGGTACCGGTTGCGTGACGTGGACAATTCCGCGGACACGGTCTCCATCGACTACCGGAACGGTGTTTCCGGGGATTGGACCGCGCTGACCCATATGGCGGGTGATTCCGGGGCCGTTTTCGCCGCTGATTCTACGACAAAACGTAGAATCCGCTGGCACGCAGCCGGCCAGTTGCTTACCTCGTTTGAAAGCGACAGCGTCCAGTTGCGCATCATTGCCAAAGATACAGGAAGCCTTCGGGACACGCTTGTCATGGCTTCTGCGAACCTTATGGTTGACACCCGAGCGCCGGTTGTAGCGACGGCTGTGACACTGACCGCAGGCCACCCGAATGCTGATTCTACGGGAATTCGTATTGATGGTGCATTCACGGAAACGCATCCTGCCAGCAACACCTATTATTACAAGCACAATGGTTCATCCTACAATTCCGTGGCCGGTAATAACGCAGCCGACCCTGCACCCGTATTTGTCACGCTTGCGCTCAACGGTGACGACAGCATTGACGCCATCAAGCTGGTCCACACGGACCCGTTCGGCCATGTCACGACGAGTGAAAACACAACGGCCCAGTATGTCGTTCCCAAGCGCCCGGATGCGCCGTGGGTCGGGAACGCCACTGGGAGCTCCATCGACGTGGCCATCGATAGCACCAATGATGAAGCGGCCGGGCTCGAATACGCGGTCCAGGTTGATTCCCTCGGGACACTCTGGTGGATTCAGAACACGGGCGCTTCCGCTGTGCGTGGGGCTAGCGCTGCCTGGTTCACAGTACCCTCATGGGATACCACCACGCTGACCGGACTCGGGACGCCGCTCGGGGACTTCAGTTTCAAGGTCAAGTCGCGCAACAAGAACAAGAATACGGTCGAAAGCCCACTCGGTAATCCGGGCAGCGTGGGGAATACCCCGCCCGTGCTGGAAGGCTGGGATGAAGCGTCGAATATCTATGCTGAACAGAAGGGAGACGGCAGCGGTAAGGTCGAAGTGCATTATGAAGTGGGCGATGTCGGCCAGGATAGCGTTGTCATGTCGGTCGAATATTACAACGGCGCAACCTGGGCGGCTTGCACTAACCTTTCGGGCGATACGGGCAAAGTGAAGGTGAGCGACACCCTGCACCGCACCATTGAATGGGACGCCAAAACGCAGGTCGGCAACGATATTGAATATAGCAATTACAACCTGCGCCTTATCGCCTATGATGGCCAGGCATCTAACAACCGCGATACACTCGACCGCGGGGCCAACACCTTAGTCATTGACACCAAGGTGCCGACGGTTGGGACTATTGTCATTACCGACCGAGTCGGAAAGACCGCTGATTCCACACCCACGCTTACTTTTTCATCCACCGGTGCGGACAGCATGCGCTTTGCGGGTACTGAAGCTGCGCTTTCAGGAGCGGCCTTCACGTCTTATGCGGCCTCATACGCCGCATATAACATGATAAGCGGGCCGGGCTGCAGCGGGGGAGATGGGCTCAAGAGAATCTGGGTCGAGTATCAGGATCACTATGGCAACCGTCAAACGGGCCATGCATACGACAGCACAATTTTTGACGGTACTCCGCCCTCTAATGCGATGACGCTTGTTGCGGATGATATTTTCCCCACGGACTCGGTCATTGTCACCTGGAACCCCGGGGCCATCACCGACGGTGACGCGGACAGTATCGGCATCTGGTACCGGCCCACGGATTTCCCGGATTCAGCCTATGATCCCAATGCCACACTTGGCGGAGTTTACTATAAGACCGTAAGCAAGGACACCCTGACCGGATTCCATCCCGGCCTCTATTATTTCATTCTTACTGTGCGCGATACGCTGGGCAACTGGGCGGATACGCTTGCCACAGCCATGACAACCGTGCTGGTGCCATACATACGCGACATCAATGGCTCAACGGACAATGGCAGCAGCAGCGGATGGACGGGCGGCGGTGCATCGTTGGGTGACGGCGCGTCCGCGGTCGGCGGTACGATTGACAGCGCCGGGCCTGTGATAGGGCAGTTGCTTGATGTGCCGTTGCAGGACCCCACCGGCGCCACGGGAAGCATCGATTCTATCCGGTTGGATGTATATGCAAAGGCAAGCGGTACAAATAAAAAGTTTCGGGTTGCCTTGCGTGTCGGTGGCGTAACCTATGAAGATGGCGGCGCTTCGGATCAGACACTGACTACATCATACGCTTATTACACTTGGTGGTGGGCCAAGAACCCGGCGACCAATCAAATGTGGACCTGGAGCGATTTGAACGATCTTGAAGCGGGCTGCGTGACGAAATCCGGGGGTTCGGGTTTCTCCTATTACGCGGACCATGTGCGCGTACGAATCCTTCACAATCCGCTGCCCGATAATGATATGACGCTGACCGCCAGCCAGTTTGTGCCCACTTCGGTCAAACTGACCTGGAATCCCTCCACGGTTGACTCCATCATCGCGGACAGCACGGCCATCTGGTACAAGACCACGGGTTATCCTGACAGCGCCTATGACGGCGCTGCCACCAAGGCCAGCGCATACGGCATGCTGGTCACAGCGGACACGATCACCGGCCTCACTGCCAACACCAAGTACTACTTCGGCCTCACAGCGCGGAACGTCAAGGGCGACTGGGCCGCGATAACGGCTAATTCCAGGGACACGATTACCCTGAACGCGCCGCCGGTGCTTGAAGGCTGGGACGAGGCCGCCGATATTGCGGTGGTCCAGAAGACCGACGGTTCCGGGGACGTCACCATCGATTACGAAGTGGATGACCCGCACCAGTCGCAGGTGATTGTGACCGCGCAGTATTATAACGGCAGCGTGTGGCAAGACATTCCCGATGCACGCCTGTCCGGGGACAAGGGAACCATGACGGTCAGCGCTACCACGCACCGGACCATCACCTGGGACGTGGACACGCACCTGGGCGCAATCGAGGCTTCCAATTACAACGTGCGGCTCATTGCCGACGACAGCCAGGAATTCCTGAACACGGACACGCTCGCGCTTGCGGCTAACAACCTCGTCATCGACACCAAGGCGCCTGTTGTCGCCACGGCCATCACCTACACCGCAGGCCATCCAAGCGCGGACTCCACGCTCATCCGCCTCGACGGCGCATTCACGGAAGCGAACCCTGGCGCCAATACCTACTATTATAAGCTCAATGGCGGCGCTTACCAGTCCGCAGCGGGTGATGCCAATGTTTCGGATCCGGCCGCGCTGGCCATCGCGCTCGCCCTCACGGGCAGGGACAGCCTCGACGCCGTCAAACTGGTGCATACGGATGACTATGGCAATATCATGACCTCTGAAAATACGACGGTGCGCTATACGAAACCCAAACGGCCGGACAAGCCGGTGTTAACAGGCGCTGCGATTACAACGATCAATGTGGCCGTCGACAGCGCCAATGACGAGGCAGCCGGGCTGGAATATGCCATTCAGGTCGATTCCGCGGGAACGCTGCTTTGGGTGCAGGCGGGCGGTGCGCTCGGCGCCTCTGCGGCGTGGGACACGGTGACGGGGTGGGGGACCCAGACCGTGACCGGGCTGGCGGAGGGAACCAAATATTATTTCCGTGTAAAGTCACGGCATTATTACAACAATACCATTGAAAGTGATTTTGGGGCCGTGGACTCCATTACAACCCAGCCGGTAACCGTGGCGTGGACGGGTTCGGTCGATGCGGATTGGGGCAATGCCTCCAACTGGAGCCCGGCTTTTGTTCCGGTTGCCGCAACGAATGTGGTGTTTAACAGCGGTTCCAATAACTGCCTTGCCGCCTCGGATATCACCGCCAAGACCCTGACAATGACCGCCGCTTATTCCGGTACGCTGGATATCGCAACCCATACGCTGGCCCTTACGGACAGCCTCGCCGTTGAGGGTGGAACGTTGACCGCGGTCAATGGAAATCTCGATGTCAACGGCGCTGTGAGCCTCAGCAACGGTGTATTTACCGCGCCCGCAGCCGGAAACTTTACCGTGGCCGGAAGTTGGACCAAAACGGGCGGCACTTTCACCCATTCGTCCGGGACCACGACATTCGACGGGCATACACCCGGTAAAACAATCAGCACGGGGGGTACTTCCTTCCATCATGTCATTTTTAACGGCACAAGTTCCTGGTCGGTGTCCCCGAACCTGACCGTGGCCGGAAAAGCCGTTTTCACGGCTGGCACGGTGACGCTGACGGCCATAACCGATACCTTGAAGGTTACGGATAGTCTTGTTGTTAACGGCGGCACATTCAATGCGGCAAGCGGAACGATTAATGCGGACGGCGACGTCGTTATTTCCGCGGGCACGTTCAGTGGGCCCAGCGCCGCAAGCCAGAAGTTCTGGGTGGGCGGTAACTGGAACAAGACCGGAGGAACCTACAATAGCGGCGCCTCCGGCCTGGTGACCTTTGACGCCGCAGCCACCGGAAAAACATTCAATCCGGGCGGGGCCTCTTTTAAAAATGTTTATTTCAGCAAAACGGGCGGCGGTTGGACCCTCACTGGCACGTTAACCGCAACCACATCAGTTTATGCGGTGGCCGGAACCTTGAATTTAGGCTCCGGCCTGACGCACACGGTAGGCACCTTTGGCTGCGGTGGCACCGGAGCCGTTGATTTCGGGAGCTCAACGCTGCGAGTCACCAGCACCATCGCGAACTTCAGCGGGCTTCAGGGCGTGACCGCTTCGACCGGCACGCTTGAATTCACGGCCGCGGCTTCGACACAGACTTTTACTCCAAAATCGGGCGCCACGTTCCCACTTGTGGTCCACAGCGGTGCGGGCACGTTGAAGCTGGCCACGAACAAATTATTCTGCAAGGGATTCAGCCAGACCGCGGGAAGACTCGAACTCAACGGCAAAGACATCGAAGTGAACAATGGGGGTGACTTTTCAATCACGAACGGGACCGCGCTTTCGGTCATTAACGCCGATACCAGCCTTGGCGGCCGGACCATCACGGTAGCCGGAAACGCCGTGTTCAACGGCCAAAGCGGGAACCTGCTGACGCTCAACCCCACCATCGGCTGGACAGCGGTTGTGACGGGCAACCTGAACGCCTCCTATGCCAATATCATGAATGCAACGGCGTCAGGTTCAAAAGGCGTTGCCTCCAATTGCATCAACAGCGGCGGGAATACGGGCTGGATATTCGGCCTGGCCATTTACGATACCAGTCTGGCTGAACTGGACCTGCCTGCCTCACAACGAAGTGACGGGAGTGACACGGTCGATGTCTTCTACCAGATGTTTGATGTCGCGGGCACTGAAGATACGGTCAATGCAGAGTACCGGAACGGCCTGTCGGGTTCCTGGTCGGCACTGACCAACATGATTGGGGATACGGGTGTTGTGTCAGGGGCTGATTCCTCCTTGCACCGGAATATCCGCTGGCACGCGTTAGGCCAACTCGGCGGCGCGTTCAAGAGCGACAGCCTTCAGTTGCGGTTATATGCCCGATGCCGGGCAGGGGAGTACGATACGTTGGCCATGGCTTCGGCAAATCTGAGGGTTGGCCCAAATTCCAAGCCGGAACTGTATGACACCAACGGAACGGGTTCCCTGCAAACGGCCCAGCGGCGTAATAATACGGACACGGTGGATGTCTGGTACCAGTTACTGGATTCGGATGACAATAGCAACAGCATCACCGTTCAATACCGCAACGGGCTTTCCGGCATATGGACGACACTGACCAACACGTTCGGCAACGTCGGCTCAGTCACGGCATCCGATTCGTCGGTGCACCGGCTTGTCCGGTGGTGGGCCCGTGGGCAACTGGGTACGGCGTTTGAGAGTGATAGCGTTCAGCTTCGGATTATCGCGGATGATTCGCATAATGGTTTTGATACGCTGATGATGGCTGCCGCAAACCTGAGGCTGGACACAAAGGCCCCGGACAATGTGACCGGCCTGGCTTCCAACGCGCTGTCCGAATGGGATATCGACCTTGACTGGACACCTTCCGTCTCCACAGACGCAGACTCCGTGATGATCCGTTACCGCACGGATGGTACGTACCCGACAGGCCCTGCCAACGGAACACTGGTTTCGCTCAACGCCGCCTCCGTGGTTTCCGATACCTTCACCGGCGCGGTTCCCAGTACAACCTACAAACTGGCGCTCTTCCTACGGGATTCACTCGGCCATTGGAATTCCGGCGCCTTTATCACGCAAATCACGCCCTCTGAAAATTACGCGACCTGGGCCCACTCCGAACGGCTCTACCTCAACACCACGGCCCAGGGAGCGCCCACGGCCAATGTTGTAGGCAATTTCCCGGTCCTTGTGCGGCTTAACAGCGGGAACTTCAACTTCAACCAGGCGAAAGCTCTGGGGCAGGACGTCCGGTTCGCGACCTCCGCTGGAACGCCGTTGGCTTATTCGATTGAACGGTGGGACAGCGTGCCCGGCCTTGCCTCGGTCTGGGTGCTGGTCACCACCGTTCTGCCCAACAACGGAGGGCAGTATATTAATATGTATTGGGGCCGGCCGCTGGCATCGGACAAGAGTTCAAGCCCCACTGTTTTTGCCCCGGCCAACGGATTTGCGGGGGTCTGGCACCTGAGCGAGGTCCCGCCCGATGATGTTCCGGGACATATGGATGCGACGGGTGGCGGGTATGCCGGAACACCCCGCAATTTTGAGGCGGGCCCTGGTCATACGCATGCGCTGGGCATGGCGGGTTTGGCCGATAGCCTGGATGGAAATGGTGATTTTATCGACCTGGGGCTTAACAAGAGTATCTTGAGAAACAAGAATGCGATGGTGCTTTCCGCCTGGGTCAATCCGGACGCCCTTGGCAATCAGTATGAAATCGTCTCCGTTTCCGTCAGTGGCGCGCCGACCACCTCTTCCCGCGCCTGTCTTGCCATCCAGTCTTCGGGCCGGCTTTCATCCCGTGCCCGCGCCCCGGACGCCAACCAGCTGACGCTTTTAAATACGGCCGCGGCCTGTGTCACGGCCGGCCAGTGGCAGCATGTCCTTGTTTCCATCAGCGTTCCCGCGGACAAGGCGGTCTTTTATTACAACGGCCAGCCCGTGGATTCCGGGACATTCGCCTTTGCAAACGGTGCCACGGACAATACCGTCTCCGCCAACTGCGCCCTTGGTAGTGACGACGACGGCGGGGGCGGTTATTACAAAGGCGTTCTTGATGAGCCGCGCATTGAAACCACGCTTCGTACCCCGGACTGGATCCGGCTCTGTTATGAAAACCAGAAACTGAATGATGCGCTCATCACTTATCCGCCGGAGGTCTTTGACACCAATGGTTCCGTGGCAACGCTTCAGGCCCAAGAGCGGCTTTTGGGGAACGATACCGTGGATGTCTGGTACCAGGTCAAAGACCGTGATAGCGGGAACGTGGCGGTTGCCGCTGAATACCGCAACGGCGCCGGCGGTGCCTGGTCCACCCTGACGAATGCGACCGGCAATATCGGTACAATGGCCGCGTTCGATTCCACCCTGCACCGGAAGATCCGGTGGAACGCTGTGGGCCAGCTGGGCGCATCTTTTGAAAGCGACAGCATCCAACTGCGTGTCATCGCCACGGATCCCCAGAGTTTTTCCGACACGCTGACGCAGGCTTCGGCGGACCTGATGCTGGATCTCAAGGCCCCGGCGGGACTCGGCGGCTTTTCCGGAAGCGGTTCCACGGCCAATTCAATTTCCATGGCCTGGTCGGCCGCCACCGAACCCCATTTTAGCCATTACGAAGTCTGGTACGGCGCTTCGGCTTCCGAAGTGGCTTCGCGCAATGGCGCCGCAAAGCAGTGGACCGCTGCAGACGATGCCAACCTGGCGAATGCGGCCACGGCAACCACGACCATCACCGGCCTCAAGGCCACGACGAAATATTATGTTAAACTCTGGGCCACGGACAATTATAACAATGAGTCCACCGCGGCCCTGGACAGCGTCACCACTCAGACCACCCCGGCGCCCGTGGTCACGGGGTGGGACCCGGAACCCGCTTCAGTAGCGGTTCAGGTGGATTCGCACCGTGTGCGAATCGGCTACGAGGTCTATGATGTCGATGACCCGAATGTGACCGTGTCGCTTCAGTACCGGCTTGCCGGGGGTGGCTGGCAGGCGCTGGCCGCCAATATCACGGGTGACCACGGGACGGTCGCCGCTTCTTTGACGGACAACGATACGGTTGTCTGGGATGTTTATACCGCGCTGGGTTCCGGCGTCGATACCTCCTGTGAAGTTCGCGTTATCGCTGAAGACGCGGCATTGAACCGTGACACTTCCGTGTCGGCAACCTTCTCCATCGATACCCGTGCGCCCCGGGGGATGGCCTCCTTCACCGCCCCTGATTCCAGCTATAACAGCATCACGTTGACCTGGACGCCGGTTTCGGATGAATCCCATTTCAGCCGGTATGACATCTGGTACGGCACCAGCCTGGCGGACGTCCAGTCCCGGAGCGGCAATGCTTTGCGGTGGGACACGGCAAGCGATCCCGGTTTGAAAACAAAGGCAACGGGCGCCACGACCCTTGTCGGGCTGGATGCCAATACCCGTTACTATGTCAAACTATGGGCCTATGATTCCTGGGGGTATCAGGACACGCTGGGTGCCTTCACCCGGGCGACATTGTTTCCATCGTTCAGCAAGCAGTTGGACGCTTCCAACGACGGGTACATTTACGGATATGTCACCGGCACCAATTACGGCGGCGGCGACAGCCTGAAAGTGAATGCGGTCAATGCCGCGGGAGGTATTCTCCGCTCTCTTATCCGGTTCGGCAGCCTGACCGACAGCGTTCCGGCCGGCGCCACCGTAGATTCGGCAAAACTGGTGCTGTATTCCATCCGCAAGGATTTTACGGACAATACCATGGTTTACCGGTTGCTCAAGAACTGGTCCGAATACGAAGCGACCTGGACGAATTACAGGGACATCCCCACCTGGACGGCCGCAGGCGCGGCAGCCACGGTTGCCAATGGGGCGGCCGTGGATGACGCGGGTTGGGACCGCTGTGTGACGCAGGAGGCCATCTTTACACATAATACGGTGAATCAACCCTATCTGCTGAATGTTTCAACCGCCGTGCGTAGCTGGGTGCGCGGTGCCTGGCACAATTACGGGCTGCTCATCAAGGGCAGCAATGAGACGATCGTCGCCAGCCATCAGAATGCCTTTGGCTCCAGGGAAAATCCTTCGCCGGCCAAGCGTCCGTATCTTTTGGTTTGGTATCGTTACATGCCCCCGGTTGTCACCGGACCGAACGACGGGTTACTGGCCGATGCGATGCAGATTTACGGGCAAAACAATGTGCGAATCAGCTACGAAGTGGATGACGAAGGGGAGGACTCGGTCACTATGTCCGTCCAGTACCGAAAGGCGGGCGGGACCTGGGGTAACGCCACCAACGTAACGGGCAAGACCGGCAAAGTGGAGACCCATGCCACGAATAAGGACACCGCTCTCTGGGATGCACGGACGCAGTTGGGCGCGAATATCGACACCTTGTACCAGGTCCGTGTCATCGCCCTCGATTCGCTGAACAACCGAGATACCGTTACCTCCGGTGAATTTATTATTGATACCCGTTTGCCGGTCGTGACCTCGGCTACAGTGATTCAACCCGTACAGTTGACCGCAGGCATGACCTCGTTTAAAATCAAGGCCACCTTCACGGAAGCGCACCCGGATACGGTGTGGTATTCCTACAGCATCACCGGCGGAGCCTTTGTGGACAGCTTCGCGGGCCTGACCGCCGCGCCCGACACCCTTGTGGTCGGCGGTGTCACCGGGTTAAAGGGTGCCGCCTATGTCCGTGCTGTTGCCAGGCTCAAGGACCTTTACGGAAATGTCGCCACGGATACTTCTGCGATATCCTATGTGAAGCCTTACACGCCGCCCGCTCCCACGATTTCGGCCGTGACCTGCAGCACTTTCGCCTTTGACGCAAACCTCGTTGCCGGCGAATACCCGATCATCCAATACGCGGTCCGGCTCGATTCCGCGGGCACGACCTGGTGGCTCAAACTGGACGGGACCCGCCAGGGCTCCGAATTCTGGTCCGCGCGTGGCAACTGGCTCGGCCGGACCGTTTGGGGACTTTCGCCCGGCGCCAAATACCGTCTGACGTGCAAGTCGCGCAACCCGCTTTTTACGTCGCTGGAAAGCGATTTGAGCCCTGCGGATTCTGCGACCCTCCAGTTTACGCCCGAACTCTTTGATACCACCGGCGGGGTCGCCACGCTCCATGCCGGGCAGCGCAAAGACGGCAGCGATACGGTCGATATTTATTATTCACTGCGCGACAGCGACAACACGGCGGACACGGTGTCGGCGGCCTTTCGCAACGGGTTATCCGGCGCATGGACAGCGCTGACCCAGACGGCTGGGGATGCAGGCGCGGTCACGTCCACCGACTCTTCGATCCATCGACGCATCCGGTGGCACGCGGCAGGACAGCTGGGCGACAGTTTTGAGAGCGACAGCGTTCAATTAAGATTATCGGCCTGGGATGCGGGCGGGAGCGTGGATACGCTGGTCATGGCGGCCGCCGACCTGCGGCTGGATACAAAAGCGCCTTCCACTGCGACCATCAGTGTCACGGATAACAGCGGTTATACCAATGACGGCCAGCCGGACCTGACGCTTTCAGCGGCGGATGCCGACAGTATGCGGTTCAGAGTAGGGGCGGGCGCGTGGAGCGGCTGGTTGGCATACGCGATCGGAAAGAACGACCTCGATATAACCGCGGGCGGGGATGAGCTGAAAAGGATATACATCGAATATAAGGATACGACGGGCAATGTCAGCGCGGCTGTGTATGACAGCACGCTCTATGATGCGACGGCGCCGGTAGCGGGCGTAGGGGCGGATGTCAGTAAAAATTCCTCGTTTATCCTGGCTGGCACCTCGTCTGACGCCACCTCGGGTGTTGCGTCGAATGCCTGGACGAAGGTTTCCGGCACCGGCAACGTCACCTTCGGCGATACGGCTTCTTTGACGTCGACGTGCCAGATGGACGCGGATGGCGTCTATGTCTTGCGGCTCACGGTCATGGACAATGCGGGTAATGTGACAACGGATGATGTGCAAATCACCTGGGATGCGACCGCCCCGACCGTCAATGCCGGCACCGATGCCACTCAGAAGGTACAGTTCAATCTTGCCGGTACCTCGTCTGACCCGACCTCGGGTGTTGCTTCTACCAGTTGGGCCAAATTCTCCGGCCCGGGCAGTGTCACCTTCGGGAGCACAGCCTCGCTGACCTCCACCTGCCAGATGGGCTCGGACGGCGTCTATGTCCTGCGGCTGACTTCAACGGATAACGCGGGTAACACGAATACGGATGATGTGCAAATTATTTGGGATGCCACAGGCCCAACTGCCAATGCAGGTACCG
>JAZDKP010000256.1:0-2580 GCA_043802925.1 Fibrobacterota bacterium
GCTTCCAATTATTTTCCCTGTCCATCCGCGGACAGCGAAGAAATTAGAACGTATGGGCACAAATAGTGCGGGGTTACACGTGATCGAACCACTTGGGTATCTGGAATTCAACTTTCTGGTGAAAAACGCTTTTGCAGTGATAACGGATTCCGGGGGAATAACCGAGGAAGCCACGGTGATGGGTGTGCCCTGCATGACTTTGCGCGATTCAACGGAGCGACCTGAAACAATTACTATGGGCACCAATGAGCTTGTGGGCACAAACCCTGATAGGCTGGCGCCTTATTTTGAGAGTCTCTTTGCTGGAAAATGGAAAAAAGGAGTAACTCCGCCACTATGGGATGGCAAGACGGCCGAACGCATTGTTGATATTATTGAAAAACTGACATGTTCACCACATTCTCATCAAAGCAGCATTTGCCAGGCAGTCTGAATGCGGAGCACATCTATATGAAACAAATACTTATTAAAAAAGGCCAGGTGAGCGTTGAAGACGTGCCCGCGCCACTGGTGGAGCCGGGAACCGTGCTTGTTGCTGTCAGTCATTCCTGTATTTCCGTAGGTACGGAACTGAGCGGCATCAGATATGGCACCAAGCCCCTCTGGAAAAGGGCAATTGAGCAACCTGACAAGGTCAAGAAAATCCTTAAAATGGCACTTACGGACGGCGTTTTCAAGACCCGTAACTTGGTTCAGACCACCTTGTCACGGGATATCCCAACAGGCTATTCCCTGGCTGGGTCGGTGATTGAAGTGGGAAACGACATCCATGACTTTCGATCAGGTGACCGGGTGGCCTGCGCAGGAGCACAATGCGCGCACCATGCCGAGATTGTGTGCGTACCCCGTAACCTGGTTGTTCCCGTGCCAAAGGATTTGGAATTTGCAGAGGCGAGTACTGTCACCTTGGGTGCCATTGCCATGCAGGGGGTGCGCCGGCTACAGTCCACACTGGGGGAATGCTTCGTGGTCATTGGCTTGGGCATTTTGGGCCAGCTCACTGCACAGTTACTCAAGGTTAATGGCTGCCGGGTCATTGGTACCGACCTGGACGCGGACAGGGTCGCGCTGGCCTGCTCCCTGGACATGGATATGGGGCTTGACGGGGCTGTAAACCAGGTCGACCAAGTGCATCGTTTGACTGGCGGTATCGGCGCAGACGGTGTCGTGGTCACGGCTGCAACTTCCTCAAATGAAGTGCTGTCTTCGGCTTTTCAGATGTGCCGTAAAAAGGGCCGGGTTGTCCTGGTGGGTGATGTGGGTCTGGACATCAACCGGGCTGATATCTACGACAAGGAACTGGACTTTTTCATATCCACTTCGTACGGCCCGGGCCGCTATGATGCGACATACGAAGAGCACGGGTTGGACTACCCGGTTTCCTACGTGCGCTGGACCGAAAACCGGAACATGGCCGAGTACCTACGGCTGGTCTCTGAAGGCCGGGTAACGGTGAAAAGCCTGATTTCCGCCACCTATCCCTTGGCGGATGCGCCCAGGGCCTATGCCGACCTACGACAGCCCGGGGCCAAACCGCTCATCGCCCTTCTATCGTATCCGCGGCCTCATGCTGACATTACCCGCAGGGTGGACATTAAGCCACATACAAGCAAAACGTCGTCTGGTAAAATCCGCATGGCCGTGGTGGGCGCCGGCGGGTTTGCTCAGGGCACGCACCTGCCCAACCTGCAAAAACTGTCCGACTACTATGAAATTCGGGCAATATGCTCGCGCACCGGGCACAACGCTAACAGCACGGCCAAGCAGTACCAAGCCGGGTATGCCGCGACGGATTATAACCAGATTCTGTCCGACCCGGACGTGGACGCGGTGCTCATCGCCACCCGGCATCACCTGCACGCGGAAATGACACTTAAAGCGCTCAAGGCTGGGAAACACGTGCTGGTAGAAAAACCCCTGGCCATCACCCCGGAAGAACTGGATGCAATACAAACTTTTTATGCTGAAAATCCAAACGCCGCCGTGCTGCTTACCGGCTTCAACCGCCGTTTTTCACCCCATATCCAACGCATCAAGCAGATCGTGGATAAGCGCACCAACCCCATGATCATCAATTATCGCATGAATGCCGGATATATCACGCTGGATCACTGGGTGCACGGCACTGAAGGCGGCGGGCGCAATATCGGCGAAGCGTGCCATATCTACGACCTGTTCACGTTTCTGACAGATGCCAAGGTGATACAGGTGATCACCAAATCCATTCGACCCAAAACCGAACACTACAGTTCGCGGGATAATTTCACCTGTACCGCCACCTTTGAGGATGGATCCCTTGCAACCCTCACCTATACCGCCCTGGGATCCAATTGCTATCCCAAGGAAAAAATGGACGTGTATGTGGACGGCCAGGTGCTGGTGATGGAGGATTACAAAAGCGTTGAGATATACGGGTCTAGGGAAAAGGGAGTCAAGACAAAAGTGGTGGATAAAGGGCTGGAGGAAGAACTGCGGTTGTTTGCCCTGACCATAAAAGGCGAGCGCCCTTGGCCCAATCCCTTGTGGCAGCAGGTGCAGGCCTCGCGGATTGCGCTGGCGGCGGATGGGGCAGTAGCGGCA
>JAZDKP010000257.1:0-5517 GCA_043802925.1 Fibrobacterota bacterium
ATGGCCTTGAGTGCTTTTACGAGGCCAAAACTGCGGTAGGTAAATTTACGACCCGATTTCCGCCATGGTCGCTTCTTCTTGGCGCTAAATTCCGTACAAATATTCCCGTTTTGCGGCGTTGCCCATAGATATATGCTCCCTTTTGTTCGGTTACATACGTGACAAAAGACGTTCAGATACGTTGCCTCATAACCCCCTGGCTTCGGTTACATTATTTGTGAGGCAATTCGCTGTTCACATAAAACATTAAAGGGTATTGCATTCCTTTTCACAAGGAAGCCCCGTCTTGGCCGGTCAATGGAATCCGGCCTTTTTCTTGTTTTAATATTCCGAACAAGCTATTTTTAGTTATTCAAATTTCACATAATTCAATTTCCGACCATAAGTTAGGACTTGTTTCCATGACCCAGGAGCAGTTAAAAGAGGCCGTAAAAATCCGGTGCGTTGAACAGACCTTCCTTCGTCTGTTCAGCCAGGGCCGACTTAACGGCACGGTCCATACCTGCGTGGGCCAGGAGTGGAGCGCGGTGGCGCTCTGCGGCCAGCTTGGGGAAGCCGACAGTGTAGTTTCCAACCACCGCTGCCATGGCCATTATATCTCCTTTACAAAAGATTATAAAGGGTTGATTGCGGAGCTGATGGGCAAGGGGTGCGGCGTCTGCGGTGGCGTGGGCAGCAGCCAGCATCTTCATAAAGGGAACTTCTTTTCCAATGGCATCCAGGGCGGTATGGTGCCGGTTGCCGCGGGCCTGGCTTTGGCCAAAAAACTGTCCGGGGAAAAAGGAGTCGTTGTCGCCTTTATCGGCGAAGGAACCCTGGGAGAAGGCGTTGTGTACGAAACCATGAACATCGCCTCAAAATGGGAACTGCCGCTGCTGATAGTCTGCGAAAACAACCGGTATTCACAATCAACTCCGCAGGACATTGCCCTTGCCGGCGATATCTGCGCCAGGGCTGAAGCCTTTTCCATCCGGAGCTTTAAGAGCAATACCTGGGACGTCGATGATCTGATTTCCGCGGCCTCCGAATCGATTCAATATGTCCGGACACAGGGCAAACCCGCCTTTCATCTTGTCGAGACCTACCGGCTTAACGCCCACTCCAAGGGCGACGACGACCGGGATAAGGCTGAAATCCAAAAGTACCAGGAAAAGGATTCCATCAACGCCTATGCCAGGAAGAATCCCGGCCCCTACAAGGAAATTGAAAAAGAGGTCCAGGCGGAAATCGACACCATTGTTACTGAAATGGAAAAAACCCCGGCGCTGTTGATCGATGAATACTTTCCAAAATCCGGGGTTTCCGATGTACCGCTGGAATGGCGGCCGGAGAATGATGTTGATAAAAGATATTCCACACTTATCAACGAGTTTTTCACAGACGCCATGAAAGCGGATCCCCGTGTTGTTTTCATGGGGGAGGACGTCCTGTCGCCCTATGGTGGGGCGTTCAAGGTCGCGAACGGACTTTCAGACAAATTCCCGGATCGGGTTTTTTCTACTCCCATCAGCGAAGCCGCCATTGTCGGCATTGGCAACGGGCTGGCACTGGCTGGCTTCAAGCCCTATGTCGAGCTGATGTTCGGAGATTTTATTACGCTGGCTTTTGACCAGCTTGTCAATCACGCGTCAAAGTTCCACCATATGTACAACCGGCAGATTTCCTGCCCCCTGGTGGTCCGGACGCCCATGGGCGGGCGGCGCGGCTACGGGCCCACTCATTCCCAGACACTCGACCGGTTTCTTATCGGCATCGACAATGTCAAGACCGTGGCGCTCAACCGGATGGCCGATCCCCGGAGAATTTATCAGGCAATTTATTCAAACGAAATCCACCCTGTCATCGTCATCGAGAACAAATCAGACTATGCCAAAAAATATGTCTATCGAAAAATATTGAATTATCAGGTTCTTGTATCCACCGGGAATTTCCCCTGGGTCCGGATTGCCCCGGCCAAGGCGTTGCCGGACCTGACCATTTTTGCTTATGGTGGGATGCTGGAAATTGTCCTGGATACACTGGAACCGCTTTTCAACGAATTTGAAGTGAAAGTCGAGGTGCTGGCGCCGACCCTTATTTCTCCCTGCGATATCCGTCCTGTTTTGGCCTCGGTCATGCAAACCCGGAAGCTTCTTGTTATTGAAGAGGGAAACATGACCGGCGGGGTTGGAGCGGAAATCGTGGCTCAGTTGGCTGCGTCCGTTACTGAGCACATACAAGTGAAACGGATTGGAGCGCTTCCCGTTCCCATCGCCGCCTGCCCTTCGCTCGAGGAGCTTGTGCTCCCGGGGCCCCTCTTAATAATCAACGCGGCCAAGGAGATGGTTTATGGCGACTAAATTAGATGTCCTGGTGCCCCGTGAAAATGTCAACGATGAGTCTGTCACCATTGTTCACGTGCATTTAAAGACAGGCGACCCGGTTAAACCTACGGATGCCCTGATTGATATTGAAACCTCCAAGCTGGTTTTTACGGTTGAAGCGGAGATTGACGGTTTCATAGAATATTGCTGTGCGCAGGGAGATGAAGTTCCCGTGGGTTCGCTTATTGCCAGAATTCACGACAGCGCAGTCAGCATCGCCGCGTCAGCAAAAAAGACCGAAAGCGGCAGTGCGGTTCCCGTTGATCCTTCATTGAAGCCATCCTTTTCAGAAGCTGCCAAGTTTAAAATCCGTGAAAGCGGGCTTTCAGAGGCGGATTTTATTGGCCATGATTTTATCACCGTAGGTGATATCCAGCGGAAATTGAATCCAAATAGCCCAAGTGTCCGCGATAAAAAAAGCGTTGGAAAGCATGAGGCGGATATCAGCAAGCTGGATGTGGATGCCGTGGAACTTCCCCTGGCCAAGCGCAGGGAAATCGAATACCTGAGCGACGTCGCATTGTCTGGCCTGGTGAGCAGCGTCAGCGTCACGGTCAATACTAATAAATTACTGGGTGCGCTCTCGGAAAGGCTGCCCAGTTCGCCCAGTCCTTTACTTGCCGTCATTACTTACGAAATAAGCCGGTTGTTGAAAACCCAAAAAGAGTTCAATGCCTTTTATCATAATGGTAAAATGATGGCTTACAGGTCAGTGGGTATCGGGGTTGCCGTTGATATTGACGACGGCTTGAAAGTCGTGACCCTGAAAAACGCGGACACCCTGCCCCTGGATGCTGTTGATGCCACTTTGTTCGAACTGGTCGGCAAGTATTTGGATAAAAAACTGGAGACAACGGATGTGACGGGCTCGACCTTCACCATCACTGACCTCTCGGGTGAAGGGGCCGCGTCGTTTTTGCCGCTTATCAACCATCGCCAGTCATCCATTCTGGCGATTTCCGCAATCGACAGCGCGCTCCATCGGGTAACGCTTACGCTTTCGTTTGACCACCGCGTTGCCACAGGGCTTGGCGCGGCGCGCCTGCTCAAGTCGCTTCAGGAACGCCTGGAAAGCGAAGATTATTCGCCCGTGTCCTTCAGTGAACCGGAAAACGACCCGGTCAATGCCGTCGGTTCAATGCCTGAGCAGTTTGTCTGCTCTCATTGCTTCAAAACAGTTGACGAAGACGCGCAAAATAACGGTCCTGGATTGCTGCGGGTGGTCGGGCCGGATGGAAAGGACCGTTTTATCTGCCAGCTGTGCTGGGAAGGATGGTAAACACGTATGCATGATGAACTGAAAGCAATTGTCGCGATCTTTTTAAAGAAACCGGCGGATTCCATCACCGAAGAAACGCGCATTGGCCGCAACGCCATACAAGGGTCGGTATTGATTCACCGCATGTATGCCAACCTGGCTAAAAACGGGTACAAGGTTGCGAAGATGACAACGATACAGACGTTCGGGGACCTGCTCACGGACCTGGGGCTTTCGGGTGCGCAGGGGGGCTGCATTCAGTCAAGACCGGCTCCTGCCAGACCGGCAGCGCCGCCCGTAACCCTTAAAAAAGCCCTGCCGTTGAGCGTGGGAATAGATATCCAGGAAATCAGCCAGTTGCCAGTTGTTTCTGATTACAGGACGGATGACTTCTACAAGCAGAATTTCAGCGTGCGTGAGATTGAATACTGTGTTTTGCAGGCCAATCCGATTGCTTCGTTTGCCGGCAAATTCGCGGCCAAGGAGGCGATTGTCAAGGCCTGTCCTGCCCTGAGGCCGGTTCCGTTCAAGGATATCGAAATTCTGAACGATTTATCAGGCGCGCCGCAGTTCCGGAATTTTCCGCTCTCCATATCCCATTCCAACTCGACCGTGGTTGCCGTGGCGATTTGCTATAACGGGTAAGTCAGCCAGCGCAGAGCAGTATTTGCGTGATATGCGCCGAGTTGCTGGATTTGTCCGAATTTATTTTAACAGTATTATTCTTCGTGTATATAAAATGCCAGCCGCGGTTAATTTAATAAAATATATGCCTGAATTGAATTGATTTAAGTCAAGAGTTGTTTTCTGCCATCCCAATGGTTGATGAAATAGAGCAATGCTCTTAATAAATCTACCGCGAACATCGTAGACTTGTAAGTCAATGTTTGAGGGTAACGACGTTTCATAAGATAGGCGTCACTGGATAAAAAAAGCTCAAGGAAAGTATATTAAGAGCACTCGGATACGAAAAAAAATAACTTATTGTAAGTGCCATCATATGCAAAAAGGTCTCGTTAGCATCGTCATCGTCAACTGGAACGGCAAACGCTTTTTGAACGAATGCCTGAACTCCATTTTTGCTCAAACCTATAAAAACAACGAAATCGTTTTTGTCGATAACGGTTCAGAAGACGGTTCGGTTGAATATATTCGAGGTGCCTTTCCTCTGATAACCAAGTTGGCTGTGCTGGATAAGAATTACGGGTATGCTTACGCCAACAACGAAGGGATGAAGCTTTGTGAAGGAGAGTTCATCGCTCTTGTGAACAACGATTTAGTATTAAAAGAGGATTGGCTTGAAAAGGTAGTGGATTCATTCAACAAACATGACGATATGGTAGGTAGTTTGGCAACAAAAATAATTCAGTATCATAAAAGAAAATTAATCGATAGTATTGGAATTGAATATCTGCCATTTGGTGCTTTTGCTGATTATAAGGGAATAAATGTCAATTCAAATCAAGCCAATCAAGAGTGCTTTACATTTGCAGCGTGTGCTGCCGCAGCGGTATATAGAAAAAGAATGCTGGTAACTATTGGCGGTTTTGAAAGCAAATATTTTGCTTATTTTGAAGATAGCGAGTTAAGTTTTAGGGCCCAATTATTTGGATACAAATGTTTTTATGAACCATCTGCGATTTCTTATCATATTGGCTCTGGAACTGGAAACAAAAACAGCAGTTTTTACGTATATCATGGAAGAAAAAATATCGAATATTTGTTTTTTACTAACATGCAAGGATATTTGCTGTTAAAGTACCTTCCAATTCACTTCACGTATGAGGTTTTAAATCTGATTTATTTCACGTCAATCGGGAAAGGCCTTTCATTCTTAAAGGCAAAGGTGATATTCTTGATTAATATAAAATATGTTATAAAAAGAAGAAGTGAAAT
>JAZDKP010000258.1:0-4884 GCA_043802925.1 Fibrobacterota bacterium
CTCGAAGCGTTCAGGCTTACCATCAAGGCGCGTGAGATTCTCGTCAAAGCCGTGACCCATGCGCTTGATGTGGATGATATGGAGGCCATTCTCGCCCGGGAAAAAGCCTACTGGGACGAGACCAATGAAATGATTGAAAACGCGGAGTCCGAAAAGGAGACCCGCGAAAACCTCAAAGCCATCCAAATCCTCGAACGGGCGAAGAAATTCCAGGAACGGGCTTCCCGTATGCTGGACGCTGAAAAACCAATGCTTGCGCTCAAGGAATCGCGTGCGGCCCGGCGCATGGTCATGAGTTTGCGCGGAGAGGAGCGCCAGGCGGAGCGGATAAGCGAACATATTGACCGTATTGACGCCAAGTTTAACCAGGTCCTTCCGCGTGTCTCAGCCTCCAGCAGTGCCGCGGCGAAAACACTACTTTTGAACGGTGAAGAACATTTGAAAAAAGCCAAAGCGCTTGCCGCTGAAGGAAAAGAGGATGCAGCGCGCGCCCAACTCCTGGTTGCGGCCAAGCTGATTGCCCGCGCTGTAGATGCGCTGGAGGAGTAACTCACCCCCCGGCCCCCTTTCTTGCAAAGAGAGGGGGGAGATCAGCTATATTATCTCATTGATATACAGGCTGATTAGATGCGAAAACCTTATGTTATCCTTTTAGTATCTGTGTTCTGCCTGTTCACATGCACTTTTGCCAATCCGGATTCACTTCAGTTCCTCGAACAAATGCAGCAGGCCGAGAGCTTTGTAGCGCAGGGCGACAGTTCCCTTCTGTTAATGATGGGCGCGGCACGTGACCTTGCTGACGCGGGTCTTTTTTCGGATGCGGCACTGTTGCTCGATTCAGTCCTTTCCGTTGATGTGGCGGAAATGGAGAGCACGGCCTTGCCTGATGAAGGGCCACCGTCAACCGTTACCGGATCCGGCGAAAAGAAATGGAACCTTTCCGTTTCCACGGGCGCGGATTACTACGGCTTTGAGAATTCCGATTCCAGTATCTATTACCTGTACGGCGACACGCTTGCCACGGATATGGCTGCTGTGCCGCCACTCGACTATTACATGGACGCAGCGTATGAATACCGTCCCGGTTGCCTTGGCATACGGCGCATTGCGCCTTATATCCGGATTGGCCGTCTGTCACGCCACGAACGGCTGCAGGCCGATTTTGGATATGTGGATTCTGGGTTTGCGGCAACGCTGAAGGAAGAAGGAACGGTTTACTTGGGCCGTATGGACAAGGACTCCTCGGACCAACTGGAAGTGAGCGGAGAAGCAGGATACGGCTGGATTGGCCGTTTCAAAAGCGTGGACATCTTGCCAAGGCTGGACATGACCGTGGATGCGCAAAAATACCGGGTCAACCGGCCCGGATATGTTTCGAACATGGAAATCGGCCTCCGGCCCGCTGTTGAAGCAAGGGGAGAGGCCTATACCGTGGGCCTGTCCGTGGGATTTGAACGCCAGTGCCACCCGCTAATTTTCGATTCACTCGACAGGTCGACCGTGGCTCCCCATATATTCTGCAACGCGGAGTTTGACCGATTGAGTCTGAACCTTTTTGGCGGCGCGGAAGGGGTCCGGCAGCCAAGTCGAAATACGGGCAATGACGCCAACGGTTCCCTGGAACTCAGCCTGAATTATGAAGCCGCGCCCGGACTCGATTGCGGCCTGTCCGCGGAATGGTCCGGAGAAAAAAGCGCCTACAGCGATACGCTCTACCAGCGGAGCGATTCTCTCTATTATTTTCCGCCTACGCCGGCTTTTGGCGATACCAGCGTACCGTTCGAGGCCGGGTACCGGAAATATGCCCTTTCCGGTTCCGTTTTCGCGCTTACGCCCTCTCTGAGACGCGCCTGGACGGACGTTTTTACAACGACTTTCGAATACCGGCTGGAACGGGGTGTCTATGCCAAACTTTCCAGTATCGATAAGCTCCGGCTGGAATACCCTGTTCCTGCCCTCGAAGATTCCTACCTGTTGAACAGGTTGAAAATTTTATTTTCTTTCTTTCTGCGGAACCTGGACGCTTCTTTCGGCCTGGCGTACGAGTCCGCGAACCCGCAGGTCAAAGAGCCCATGGAACCGCCGAACACCGCGGTCATCGCGGACGGGGACTGGAACTGGGAAATTATGAACGGATGGAATTTCAACGGCTTGTTCGAAATTGAGCGGCGGCACTATGCGCCGGCAGGCCAGTCCACTGGGCACGGAATGGGTGTGGAAGCGCAGGCCTCAACCGTACTGAACCGCACATTGAGCATGGCGCTCAAAAAGAGTTTTTGACATGAAAAAGATCAGCGTTTTTCTCGTACTGTGCATGGGCCTTGCGGCCGGAATATCGTTTGTGCTGAATCTCTATGTCGCGGGCAGCAACATCCGTCTTGCGTCACACGATTCCGAACAACGCATGAAATCCGCGGGCGCCTTCCTGGCGTGCGAACAGCTGCTCGATTCCCTGACGCGTGCCGGGAGCGGGGACACTGTTCTGGCACGGGCGGTTCGTGAACGGCTGCAGCGCGTGGCGCGCCTCACGGGGCTTGAGCGTATCACGCTGATGGACGCTTCCGGTACCATCCTTTCATCGAGTTCAGGCTTTTTTACGCCGGGAGAGCTCTTGACCGGTTACCTGATCGATACCGTGCTTTCTGCCGCTGCTCTGGCCGGGCAAACGCCTGTGACAACGCCGCTGGTCAAAATTGCGGGCGTCTATTTTCGTTCGTGCTATTATCCCGTGTTTTTCGGCAACGAGCCCTGTCTTCTGGTCATTGACGCGGACCGGCTCTATTACAGGGAAATCATTGATATCCGCCGCAACCTCATCCTGACCGGCGCAATCCAGTTTGCCCTTTTCATTATTATCCTGGCAAGTCTCCTTCTTCTCATGCACCGCCACAACCGCACCCTGGAAGAAATGCGGGCGCAGGAGCGGCTTTCCTTCCTGGGGCAAACCGCGTCCGAGCTGGCGCATGAGATTAAGAACCCCCTGGCGATCCTGAAGGCATCCGCGGATGTGCTGCGAAAAAAGCACGATCCCGCCCATCAGGACATGGCCTTCGGCTTTCTCGCGACCGAGACCATGCGTCTGTCGCGCCTCATCGACAACATGCTCCTGTTTGCGCGCGAACGGCCGCTTTCTTTGCGGCCCACGCAACTGCTGCCTGTACTCGACGAAATCCGTAATGCGGCATTGGCCGAATGGGAGGGCGTCGCAATGTCCGTTGCGTGCCCGTTTCCAACGCTAATGCTTATGGCGGACCCCGACAGTCTGCGCCAGCTTTTCTGGAACCTGCTTAAAAACAGCGTGGAAGCAATGCAGGGGAAGGGGGCGTTCAACATCCGGGTTCTTGAGAAGGGAAAGGGCCTGGTGCTGTGCCTGACCGATAACGGCCCCGGTATTCCTGAAAAAATGCTGACTGAAATATTCAACCCCTTCCATTCGACAAAGCCGCAGGGCACGGGCCTTGGTTTGGCCGTGGTCTCCGCCATCTGTGAAAAGCACGGGTGGGTTATCCGCGCGCGACCCTCCGACAAGGGAGCCTGTTTCGAAATTCAAGTCCCGGAGGCCTCATGGCAAGCGTCCTCATAGTTGACGACGAAGGTAAAATGCGCTCGCTCATCGGCATTGTGCTCTCCGGCGAAGGTCATGAAATCGAGGAGGCGGGCACCGCGGAAGCCGCGCTTGAAAAGCTGGCAACCGGTTTAAAGCCCGACGTGGTCATCACTGACATTCGCATGCCGGGGAAAGACGGCATCTCGCTTCTGAAAGAGGTGAAGGCGCTGCTGCCCGTGACGGAGGTCATTGTCATGACCGCGCATGCGGACGCAAAGACAGGGGTGGAGGCCATGAAAAACGGGGCTTTTGAATACCTCGCCAAACCCTTTGAAATGGATGAGCTCATACTTCTTGTCAAGTCCGCTGCTGAAAAGCACAGGCTCAAAGCCGAGAACGAAAGCCTGAAACAGGAACTGTCTGCGAGTTTCTCCATCGCAAATATGATTGGCCTTTCCAAACCCATGCAGGAGATATTCCGGCAGATAAAACAGGTTGGGCCGCGTGACACCACGGTCATTATCCGCGGGAAAAGCGGTACGGGCAAGGAGCTGGTGGCGCGCGCGTTGCACCACGAGAGCGGGCGGAAGGAATTCACGGCCATCAACTGCAGCGCGCTTCCGGCCAACCTGCTCGAAAGCGAGCTCTTTGGCCATGAAAAAGGATCGTTCACGGGCGCGCACAAGGCCAAGCCCGGCCTCTTCGAAACCGCGGGCGCCGGGACTATTTTCCTTGACGAAGTTGGCGACCTTCCGCCCGACCTCCAGGTCAAACTGCTCCGCGTGCTGCAGGAACGCACCTTCCGCCGCGTGGGCGGTACGTCAGACCTTGTGAGCCGCGCGCGTGTTGTTTCGGCCACCAACCGCAACCTCGAGGACGCGGTGCAGGAGGGGCGTTTTCGCGAGGATCTCTATTACCGACTCAACGTATTCACCCTCTTCATGCCCGCGCTTTCCGAACGGCGCGACGATATTCCGCTCCTCGCGCGCCATTTTGTTAAAAAGTATCATTCGCACGGCATTGATGAGGCCGCGCTTGAGGCACTGCAGCGTTACGGCTGGCCGGGCAACGTACGCGAACTGGAGAATGTCATCCAGCAGGCCGGCATTTCGGCCGGGGACCTTGCCATTGGACAGGGTGACGTGCCGCGCCAGGTGCGCGAAGGGCTTTCGCCCGCAGCACCTTCGACCTACCGGCTGCCGGAGTCAGGCATCAATATCGAACAGGTCGAGAAAGAATTTATTTTACAGGCATTGGAAAAAGCGTCCGGTAACAAGACGCGCGCCGCGGAACTGCTCGGCATCTCCCGGCGGGCCATTTATTCCCGAATGAAGACG
>JAZDKP010000259.1:0-2460 GCA_043802925.1 Fibrobacterota bacterium
TAAGGATTGTTGGGCGGAATATGCCCGCAAAGGAAGGGCGATTAAGAAAATGAGGGTCGAATGCAGTTGCCCCGCGTAACAGAAATCATTTCTCCACCCAATGATTTCGCACAGGTTTTGCCTGATGTTTTGGAGCGAGCTTGCTTGCGGGGATCTTCCGTGCATGAGGCCTGCGCGGCTTATGCGCTCGGATTGTTTTCCCCTGTTCCGGATGACCTTATTGGCTACTTCAACAGCTTCCGCCGCTATTTTGACGCCTACGTGGTTGAGGTGGTTGCGGTGGAGGTGGAACTGATCCACCCGGCGTTCCGGTATATCGGCCATGCGGATATGATTGCGCGGGTCCGGGGATACAAAAAAATTGACGTGGTGGCGGTGCTGGATTGGAAGACGCCGCTGGTTGCCAATCCAAAATGGCGAATGCAATGCCAGGCTTACGTCGAGGCAGCGCGGGCGCAGTACGGCGCGGAAATAGGCGGGGCGTTACAGCTCAATAAAGATGGGAAACTGCCGAAAATGACTTGGGTCACTGATAATAACACAGCATTTTCAGCTTTCTTGGGGATGTTAAACGGATATAATTATATCAACGGGAGGTAAATATGGGAGGATTAAATTTTGATGCGGTAGGGGAGTACCCGGAATCAACCGAAATAGTCCAGGCCGGCCAGGTCTATGACCTTGACGTTATCCGGCCAAAATTTGACGATTATAAACGGGAGGCGGCGCGAATCGCAGTGGATGCAAGCACTTTGACCGTCCAGGATCAGGAAAGCCTAAACATCGCCGTTATGATCGGGGGAAATGCCAAGAAGATTGCCAAGGCGATTGATGCCCAGCGGAAGGCAATCATCCTGGAACCGAGTGAGTTTGTCAATGGCGTGAATGGTCTCTGTAAACAGATCACTGCTTCCCTCGATGAGGCTGAACGGAAAACAAAGCAGAGCATCGGCCAGTACCAAGCCCGCGTGGAAATGGAGCGGCTGGAACGGGAACGCAAGGCGCGGGAAGAAGCTGCGGCATTACAGCGCAAACTTGATGCGGAGGTTGCCGAGGCGAATCGGAAAGCGCAGGCCGAAGCCCGGGCCAGGGCAGAGGAAGAACAGCGGATCAAGCGGGAGAAAGACGAAGCCGAAGCCAAGGAACGCGGCGCAAAGAAGGCCGAGCTGGATGCACTGGCAAAGAAGGCCGAGGAGGAACGGGCCGAGGCTGTCCGTCTTGCCGAAGCCGAGGCGGCAAAGAACGCTGTCCAGGCGCCGACGGTAGTGGCCCCGGTCGTGGCCGGTGCTCCCAGGGTGACGAGAACCGAAAGCGGATCCGCCAGTCAACGCAAGAATTGGGTTTTTGAGGTCACCGACGCCGGACTGGTCCCGGATGAATACAAGATGGTGGATGAGAAGAAGATACGGGACGCCGTGCGGATGGGTGTTAGAGCCATTAAGGGCGTGCGGATATTTGAGGAAACTTCAACTGTTTTCAGAACTTAAGGGAGGAAAAAGATTATGGGAGATGTTAAAAATGTACCAGCAACAGCGGCGGAACAGAGGGAAGTCACCTACACGGCAGCGGACGGCAGTGAGATCCGGTTGACCCCGGACATGGTGCGAAAATATTTAGTCCAGGGGCATGGGGAGATGGTCACGATTCAAGAAATGGTTTATTTCCTGAATGTCTGCCGGAGCAGGAAGCTCAATCCCTTCATAAAGGATTGTTTCCTCATTAAATACAGCCAGAACGACCCGGCTGCGGTAGTCACAAGTGTTGATTATTTCCGTAAACGGGCGCGGGCGCAAAAGGACTGTAAGGGTTGGAAATCGGGTATCATCGTGAAGGATTCCGAGGGAAAAGTTAAGGATACGGCGGGCCTTTTCCAGGATGGGGAAACTTTACTTGGTGGATGGTTTGAGGCAAGACCGGACGGCTGGACAGATCCACTACGATTGGAGGTGAACTTGCGCGGGTACATCAAGAAAACGAAAGAGGGGAATCCGACTCGCTTTTGGTCTACAGAGAACCAGCCGTCGCAGATTCAAAAAGTAGCCGAATCACAGGGACTGCGGAGGCTCTGGCCTGACGAATTTCAGGGTCTGTATACTGAGGAGGAAATCACCCAGGGCGACCGGGGCGGCGCTATTAACATCGGCGCCGATGAAAAGCCCGACCTAACCGCCGCCGTTGCCGAGTTCGACAAGGCAACCGGCGACCGGCCCATGATGACGCAATACATTGACGTGGCAGTGAAGCACTTCAAAAAATCGGCCGATGAAATTAAGGCCGAAGCTGTGAAAAACCTCGCGGGATTCCTGGCCGCTTATGATAAATGGGCGGAGAAAAATAAGGAAAAGAAAACGGCAGTTAAAGATACTGCCTTCATCGCTGACGAGATGGCGCCGGGGGCCTGCCCGGACAATGAGGGTGTGATCTACACCAAAAAACATTGCGATGAGAACTGTAATAAGC
>JAZDKP010000260.1:0-2517 GCA_043802925.1 Fibrobacterota bacterium
CGCTCATGGAAAAAAGCGATTTTTTTTGCACGGAATTATCGACTACTCCGCTGAAAGACCAGGGAATCATTTTGGTCTCCGGGGCAACGGGTTATGTTGGCGGACGGTTGGTGCCGGAATTAGTAAACCGCGGCTATCGGGTTCGAGCGATCGCCAGGGCGGATGCCCAAAGTTACCAGGTAAAATGGCCAGGTGCCGAATGGGTTGAAGCGGATGCCTTGAAACCGGAAACACTGGATAGGGCCATGGCCAATGTTGATACGGCTTATTATCTCATCCATTCCCTGATGCTTCGCGCGCGACGATTTGAACAAGCAGATCTTCAGGCGGCAATCAATTTCCGCTTGGCCGCTGAAAAACAAAAAGTCAAACGCATCATTTATCTGGGTGGTTTGGGTGACATTTGCACCCCCCTGTCACCTCACTTGCACTGCCGCACCCTGGTCGCGCTTGAGCTGGCAAAGGGACCGGCTCTGCTCACGAGCCTGCGCGCGGCCATTATTATCGGATCCGGGAGCGCTTCTTATGAAATAATTGCCGGGCTGGTTAAAAAATTACGTCTCATTCCCTTGCCCAGATGGGCCAGAACACGTTGTCAGCCAATTAGTATCCGTGATGTGATCAAGTATCTTGTGGGTGTTTTGGAAATCCGGGAAACGGCAGGCCAGTCGTTTGATATCGGCGGTCCGGATATACTGACTTATGAAGAGATGCTGAAAATACAAAAAAAACTCACAGGCAAAAAGATTCTCTTTTTCCCGGTTTTCTATTCGAACACAGGATTCTATGCCTATATTGCTTCCCTGGTTATTTCCGTTCCGGCGCCCATCATCCGCAATTTGATCAAAAGCATCCATCATGAAGTGATATGCCAGAACTCGGACATCAAAAAGTACCTGCCGTTTCCCACCGTCCCCTACAAAGAGGCTCTCGTTAGGGCACTTTCCCGAGAAGAACAAGACAAGATCCACACCCGCTGGTCCGATGCTTACCCGCCCGCCTTTGAATTGGCGATCAAACTGCATCAATTATCCGAGCCGCCGCAATTTTCAAACTATTATGCCTTGGAAACCCGGAAAGAGGCTGAAGCTTTATTCAAATCCGTCTGTCAGATCGGTGGAAAAAAGGGGTGGTTTCACAGCAATTTTTTGTGGCGCATGCGCGGCCTGCTTGATCGTTTGCTTATGGGAATCGGTACAACAAGAGGCAGAAGAAGCAATACCAGCCTGCATATAAACGATGTCATCGACTTCTGGCGGGTGGAAGATCTGATTCCCGACCGAAAATTATTGCTGCGAGCGGAAATGAAACTTCCCGGCAAAGCCTGGCTGGAATTCGCCATCGCAGACCGGGGCGCATCCCGGCTGCTTTCGGTCAAGGCCTATTACTATACTCGAACCATACTGGGAAAAATCAATTGGTACTTTTTTCTCCCTTTTCATGTTTTTATTTTCCGCGACTTGATCCGGGGAATCGAAGCAAGAAGTAAACCCAAGGGAGACTCTGGGGACGCTTGACTCTGTGACTTTAGTGTATTTTCTTGTCTATGCTTCGGGTTCTAAATGATTTATGCAAAAGGGCAAAACCGTCCCCGACATAAGGGCCAGGTCTTGAAATGACAGTTTTTAGGGAACTATTTCTAAATGCCCCATCCATACGTCTCTTGTGGACAAAAGTTGCTCATTTGGAGAAAACCCTATGATATAGGTACTATCCGATAATTATCCTTCCCGGGCTGCAACGCTTGTCCCGTTACGGTCCATCCCGGAAATATTAAGCAAAATCATTGTCGGTAAAGCATTTCCAGACATATTTTACTTGGAACGAAACATGCACATCTTGGGTATGGAACATGCCATATTAAGAATACTTCAAGGCGGCGGCCGGACAGCGGCGAACCGCAAGCATGAGGGGGAAACCATGAACATTTCCAGCATCGTCCGTTCTGCCTGGCGCAACCTGTTCTCCAGCGGCTTTGACCAGGACCCCCAGAGCCCGTACATGCGACGGGTAGTATTCACCAACATTTTCGCTGTTACCTGCGTCGTCGCGCTGTTGGTGTTCAGTTTCGTAAATTATATCGAGGGGCGGATACAGAGCGCCGTTGCCGAGCTGTTATTGGGCTTGTTCGGCGCGTACATTGTGTTATACTTGCGTCGAACACGAAATATCGCCCGGGCGCAGACTCTGGTGCTGATCGACGCGCTGCTGGTGTTTTCGTTACTGTTCTTCAGCGGCGGCATCGCCAATACCGGCATCTTCTGGTGGTTCGCCTACCCGTCCGCGGCTTTCTTTCTGAAAGGCAGGCGCGGGGGCTGGGCCTGGCTGGGGATCGTCGGCATCGAGATCATCATCATGATCGTCTTCCGCGCCACGAACTTCATTGTCACGCCCTATACCCTCATCGAACTCCGTCAATTTGCGGCCAGCTTCATCATGGTTTCGCTGCTGATCAGCAATTATGAACGGATCCGGGACGATTACGAAATGGACATCGATGTCAAGAACCAGGCATTG
>JAZDKP010000261.1:0-3251 GCA_043802925.1 Fibrobacterota bacterium
CAGCGGCAAAGCCCGGCTTATTGACAAGGAGCGTCCCGGTGTGTTCAAGGTTCGTTTCTTCGGCCCCTTCGGCGGGTTGTACAAAATCATCGCCCTCGATTCAACCGATTACCAATACGCCGTGATCACCTCCGGCACCCGCGACTATTTCTGGATTCTCTCGCGCACGCCCAAAATGGACGAGCCGCTGTACCAGTCTTTGCTCGAACGCGCCCGCGCCTGGGGCTTTGATGTCGCGACGCTAATCCGCGTGCCGCAGGACTGACCTTTTTTAATGCGCCTCTGGACGCTTCATCCCAAACATCTCGATAAACCCGTTGGGAGGCTGAAGATGGAATCGAAGAAAATAATGGAGATTGGAAAGCAGGCCGTGTTAAAGAAACTGAAGCCCGAATCCTACACACCCGCGGACCCGTCGAACGCCTCGGGGCAGAACAATGTGGACGTGGACATGGAAGCGGCCAAGCTCGCGGAGAACCAGATTCTTTACAACTATGGCGTCAAATTCGCGGGGTTCTCCAAGCTGAAGGCCGCCATTACCGGAAAACCGCTATAGGCTTTAACGCCGGCATAGTCAAGCAACCCTTCGCGCGACGAAGACGCCTGCCTTTACTTTTTCGGCCCGTAAGACTTATTTTGATTGCCGTTATGGATGCCACCATCAACGGTAAAAAGCGCTCGTTTGGCGATAAAACCACGCTCGCGGACCTGCTCGCGCAAACCGGCGTCAAACCCGGACAAGTGGTCGTGGAACAAAACGGCCAAATAATCGATCGCGCCCGCCTTGCCGAAGCGCGCATCTCCCTGAACGACACAATTGAAATCGTCCACTTTGTGGGGGGAGGCTAAAGATGAACGATGACCTCCTCCTGGCCGGAAAAAGTCTTGGTTCGCGGCTCATCACGGGTTCCGGAAAATATCGCGACGATGCGCTCATTCCAAGAGTGCTCGAAGCAGCCGAATGTGACATCATTACCGTGGCGCTCCGCCGCGTGGACCTTGATAATAAAAACAAGGGCGTCCTGGCGCACGTACCCGCGGGAAAAATCCTCCTCCCCAACACCTCGGGTGCGCGCAATGCCGACGAGGCTGTGCGCATCGCCCGCCTGTCACGCGCCATGGGCTGCGGCGACTGGATTAAGATTGAAGTCATCAATGACAGCAAGTACCTGCTGCCCGACAACCAGGAGACTCTGCGCGCCACGGAAACGCTCGTGAAGGAAGGCTTTGCTGTCTTCCCCTACGTGAGCCCGGAACTGGCGAACGCCCGTAGGCTCGTGGACGCGGGCGCGGCCGCGGTCATGCCCCTCGGCGCGCCCATCGGCACCAACCGCGGATTGCAGACACGCGAACTCATCCGCATTCTTATCGAAGAAATCAAGCTGCCCATCATTGTGGACGCGGGCTTAGGCGCGCCCTCGCACGCGGCCGAGGCCATGGAAATGGGAGCCGCAGCCGTGCTGCTTAACACGGCCATTGCAAGCAGCGACGACCCGGTGAAAATGGCCGAAGCGTTCAAGCTCGCGGTCCGGGCCGGACGACTCGCGTTTTTAGCCGGGTGCGCGCCCGTATCAAAAGAGGCACGCGCCAGCTCCCCGCTTACCGGTTTTCTGGGATAGGCGGCTTTCCCCATGGATGATTTCACACCGCTTGACATCGAACGCGCCCTTTCGCACGACACCCTGACCCCACAGGACTTTGCGGCCCTGCTCTCCCCAACAGCCGCTCCCTTCCTGGAAGCCATGGCGGAGAAGGCGCATGAAACCACGCGCCGCCATTTCGGCAACACCGTGGTTCTCTTCACCCCGCTCTATCTTTCGAATTACTGTGAAAACACCTGCGCCTATTGTTCGTTCGGCGCGCACCAGCCCATCAAGCGGCAGCAGCTCTCGTTTGACGAAGTGGAGGCCGAGGCCCGCGCCATTGCCGCGACCGGACTCCGTCACATCCTCCTCCTGACCGGCGAATCGCGTGCCAAGGCCCCTCCGGCCTATTTGAAAGAATGCGTGATACGGCTGAAAGAACATTTTTCATCCATTTCCATTGAAGTCTACCCGCTGCAAACAGAGGAATACGCGGAACTTGTGCGAGCCGGCGTGGACGGCCTCACTATTTACCAGGAAACCTACGATGAAAAGAGCTACCGGGCTCTCCACACACGCGGCCCCAAGGCCGACTACACCTTCCGGCTCACGGCACCGGAGCGTGCGCTCTCGGCCGGCGTCCGTCAGGTGACCCTTGGTCCGCTCCTGGGCCTGCACGAACCCGTGTCAGAAATCTATGCCACCGGTCTGCACCTGCGCCGACTGCAGGAACGCTTCCCCGAGGCCGAGACCGCGCTTTCGCTGCCGCGCCTAAGGCCGCTGGTATCGGAATTCAAGGCAGCCTCGCCTGTGAACGACCGGCAGTTCGTGCAATACCTGTGCGCCTGCCGCCTCTTTGCGCCCAGTTCCGGCATCACGGTCTCCACGCGCGAATCGCGGGAATTCCGTGACCGCATTCTTCCACTCGGGGTGACGAAGATGTCCGCGGGTGTTTCAACATCCGTGGGCGGCCGCGCTTCGGACGGTTCCACAGGGCAGTTTGAAATATCAGACACCCGAAGCGTGGCAGAAATGAAAACGGGCCTGAAAAACAACGGTTACCAGCCGATCCTTTGCGACTGGCACCACCAATTGACAGAGAGGGCGCCATGACCGGCTCACGTTTCCTTCCGTTCGCAAGCGACAATTACGCGGACGTGAAGAAGGCGGTCATGGGAAGAGGAAAAATCTAACACCATGTCTTCCTTGGACCCTTCTATCGCAGCCCCCCACCCATGAACACCTTCTCCCGGTACGTCCGAGACACGCTGAAATTCAGGCGCTACCTCTTCGAGGGCGTCATTCTCATGCTCGCGGTGTCGGGCATCCAGCTGATACTGCCGCAATTCATCCGCACCATGCTCGATGACTACATCCCGAACAAAAAGCTCCACGCGGCCCTGCTCTACTTCCTGTTCATCGTGGGCATTTTCGCGGTGCGCGGCCTCCTTGTGGTGCGGCGCAACCACCAGATGCTCCACTTCGGCTACGGTTTCATTTACGACCTGCGCAGCCGCATCATGCGCCACCTCCAGCTCCTGTCGAGTCGATACTACGACCGCGTGCCCATGGGCGACATCATGACGCGCATGCTCGACGACATCATGAACGTGGAGAACATGACCACGAACGCGGTCCTGAACCTCGTGACCGACTTTGTGATCATCG
>JAZDKP010000262.1:0-2777 GCA_043802925.1 Fibrobacterota bacterium
CTGCCATTTAAAATCACATCGATAATTTCGGGAACACAGGCTTCGTCGTCGCTGTTCAGTTCCGCTTTCCAGATAAGCTGCCTGCCCACCAGCGCTTTGCCCGAAAAATCAACCCGGCGCACCCGGTATGTCTGCGCCGGATTCCCCGGCGTCCAGTTCTGAACAACGGCACCGACAATCTTGCTGCCGCCGGAACCTGAAAACGTTTTGACCAGATCCCAGTCCGTAATTTCAACCCAGTTGATACCGTCATCAATGGAAACGGAATACTTGATGTTTGTTTTCCCGGAACAGGGCATATTGTCATAAATCTCAAGGTTTACTGCCGTAAAGTAGGCATCCGGATCCAGCGGGGTAATGGCCTGAGCGGACTGGAGCTGGGCCTTGCCGCCGGTTCGCCGTTCGATCCGGAAAACCATGTCGTTAATGTCGTAATCTCCGCCGTTCATCAGGTCTTCAAACCCAAGGATCCACTGGTTGGGATCATTGGCGGGAGCGCCGACCATTACATGCGGAAAGCTCTGCCCCTTGACGATCGGAAGGGTGACCTCGCCCGACAGCGATATCCCGAAAAATGAGTTCATCCTGTTTATGGTCACGGCAGACAGCCAGCCGGAAGTTGCCGTGGTGCAGACGCCTTCCGTAGAATTTTGCAGGCCCAAATTGTATACCTTGTTGAAAGATGTGCCGGCAACGTAACCGGCGGGAGTGCAAGCGCCATACGTGTCCGGGTTCCATGCCTGCTTGGTGAAAAACACATCGGTTGGACTATTGTCGGTCCAGCGTTTGTTTGCGGTCAGAAAGAATACGATTTCCTTGCCCCCTTCGATGATTCCCAGGGACTTTTTCATGTCCCTGGGCGTCACGGCGCCGTCTCCATCCACCTTAAACTTGTATTCAGTGCCATCGTTATAGGTCGACAGCGCGGACTCGCTCGAAGTCGGAAAGCCCCCGTTTCCATAACCTGAATCCAGAACACCGTTTCCACCACCGCAGCACCCGCCGGTTTCAACCTCATCGATGATTTTAATGAATAACGGATGCCTTTTGGATAGCGGGATATTGGCCCAGCCTAAAAAATTTCCGCTACCATCCACGCAATCCGAATAAAGCAGCCACCCCATGTCCGACACATACCCCGCGCCCTCATATAGAAAGGTAACTGTAACCTCCTGCGTAAACGGAATGATGATGCTGTTCGGATTAATGGCCTGCGCCACGGTCTGAAGAATAATTTTACCGTCTGTTACCGCCGTGTTGGCCATGCTGAAATCCGCGGAATTGAATCCGCCGCTGTAACTGGTATAGGTACTGGCCGCACATCCGGGAATATAGGATGCCCCCCCCTGGCCACCGCCGCCGCCCTTAAACGTGGCAGTGATCGTATGGTCGGCGTTGACGGAAGAAAACGAATAGGTGTTTCCATTAAGATTGATTTCCGTTCCGTCGACCGTCACCTTGTCCAGGGAATATCCCGAACTTGCAGTAATGGCAAAGGACGGACTGTCGCCATAGTTGACGTTTAATGCTCCCGAGGGAGAAATCGTTCCGCCCGTGCCTGCGCTGGCGGTGATCGTAAATGTTCTTGGAATAAAAGAGGCTGTTATGGTGTGGTTGGCCATGATATTGGTGAAGGAATATATTCCGCCGGTCGATGCAATCGTAGCCGCAACGCCGTCCGCAAGAACGCTTGCCACCGTAAAACCGGCGCTCGGTGTAATGGCAAAGGTCTGGCTGGTGCCGTGATTGACCGAAACCGATCCCGAAGGGCTGATGGTTCCGCCCGTACCGGCTGTTGCGGTAATCGTATATGTTTTCAGCGCAAAACTGGCCGAAATGGTTTGGTTTGCCGTGACATTGCTGAATGTGTATGTACCGCCCGCAGCCGGAATCGCCACCGCAGTTCCGTTTACAAGAACGCTGGCCACATTGTAGGTGGCATTGGGAGTAATGGTATAGGTCTTGCTTGTACCGGAATTTACCGTAACGGCACCGGATGGGCTGATGCTTCCGCCGGAACCCGCACTGGCGGTAATGGTATAGTTTTTTGCCTGAGCCGCGGATGGGATGATCAGGAAGGACGCCAGCACCAGAAACAACCCTTTTGCCAGCCATTTCATTGCATTGTTTGAGCGTGATACGGGTAACATGGATTGAATCCTCCCTGCATAAATCAATAAGTGGCTATCATGATAATCATCGATAAGATGACCTACTTCAGGTTAGCGCTGGTGCTCATGGCCCCCAGATTGGCAGCGGATATGGCCCCGACATCGGCGGCATTGTAGTTTTTTCCTGCCCCTGCACCGGCCTGGGCAGTATAGGCGGAGGTGGCGGATTCTTCATTGATGGCCCCATTCAGGACAACTTCGATGGCTGCCCGGGTATTCCTGGGCCCTGTTGCAATTGCCCCCACAACGATAAGTCCGTCCGTATCGGTTTGTTCCGGAACGCCGGTTGCCGGCGGCGTATCCGCGTTGTTCCAGACCCTGACATTATAGGAATAACCATTTCCCAGATGTGCATTTACAATCCAGGGGACTCCCGCATCAAACTGCTTCACCCACTGCGAACCCGGCGCCGGCCGCGTGCCTGCTGTCGTAGAGATAACAGCACCATTTAACGCAAAATCCCATCGGGGCTGAGGAGCGGTTCCCGCAGCCAGCGCAGCCTGAATCGTGGTCTGATTCCGCTCAACGAACTGGCTTCGCAGCATGGCCGTTGCATGTTCAACGCCGGATTCGGCAGCGTAAAATGTCGTGCGTTTTACTTCTTCC
>JAZDKP010000263.1:0-25452 GCA_043802925.1 Fibrobacterota bacterium
TTCTGTCTCTACCAGGAAAACCAAAGTTCCTGGTGCGTGTGCAAGAACGCTTCAAGGCGGTGGCCGTCAAGAAACTTAAGGATCGTTCAAAACTCGTCAAAGTTAGGGATCCTAACACTGGAGAATACATTCTGCTCAGGCAGATCAAGGCGAAGGTCCGGCGTCCGGGAAAACAGTGGGTGAAAATCCGTTTGTGGACCAACCTTCTTGATCCCATCCGGTATCCAGCCAAAGAACTGGTCCCGTTGTATGCGATGCGATGGGAGCAGGAAATAGCGTTCCGTGAAATTAAGGAACATCTCCACGACAGCAATGTGCTCTTGAGCCATACTGTCGTCACAGCTGTCCAGGAAATTTGCGCGCTCTTTATGGCTCAGGCAATCGTTTCCAATGTACGCCTGATGACATCGGATGGCCAGGACATCCCGGTCATGCAGATCAGTTTCTCAAAAACGCTCAATGCCTGCCGTAACTTATGTTGGCTCTCGGCAATAGCCGGCAACATCATTACTTCTGCGCAATTCAGAAAAATAGCTCACATCGTAGAAAAAGAACTCGGAATACAAGCTTCAAAAAAACGACGAAAACGAAGTTGCCCGCGAAAGGTGCGTCAACCCATCAACAAATGGCCTCGCCTCTTAAGAAATCGCTATGCAAAAGGGAAATTCACTTATGAAATCAGAAAATAGTCAGGATAGTTTCCGAAAGGCATTGCGTTTAACCGTTAATCCGATTTTGAGAAGGCTTTGCAAAAAAAAGATGTCTTTGTTCCTGCCATCGCTGAAGAACAAAACTGAAAATCATTGACTTGGCTTTTCCGGATTTTGTATTTAAATCCTTCTTCATCACATTACTATAATATATGTTTAAAGGATTCTCCATGGAAAAACCGGTATTGACAACTGACATCCAAGAATATCCTGTTTTTACCCGGGGCAAGGTTCGTGACGTCTACGATATGGGCGAAAAGCTCCTTATCGTTGCCACAGACCGTCTTTCCGCATTTGACGTGGTCATGCCCAATGGCGTCCCGGAAAAGGGAAAAATACTGACACAGATGTCCCTTTTCTGGTTTAACCATGTCAAGGACGTGGTCAAAAACCACCTGCTGCTCACGGACGTCAAACAATTTCCGTCCGACCTCCAGAAATACGCGGAGATCCTCCGCGGTCGTTCCGTGATCGTGAAAAAGGCCAAACGCTACGACATCGAATGCGTGGTGCGCGGCTACCTCACGGGCTCGGGCCTCAAGGATTACCGGAATACCGGCACGGTCTGCGGCATCCCGTTACCGGCGGGCCTCACCGAGGCCTCGCGTCTGCCCGAGCCCCTCTTCACCCCGGCGTGGAAGGCCCCGCAGGGCGAGCACGACGAAAACATCAGCTTTGAGCGCACGATTGAAATCGTGGGCCTGCCTGTTGCCGAAAAACTGCGCGACCTCACACTCGCCATCTATAAAAAAGCGGCCGCGCACGCCGAATCGCGCGGCATCATCCTGGCCGACACCAAGTTCGAATTCGGCCTCATTGACGGCGAAATCCGCCTCATCGACGAAATCCTTTCCCCCGATTCCTCGCGTTTCTGGCCCCGGGCGGAATATGCCGAAGGCCGCGTCCAGAACAGCTTTGACAAGCAGTTCGTCCGCGACTACCTCGAACAAATCCAATGGAATAAAAAACCGCCGGCCCCGGAACTGCCGGCCGATGTCATCGAAAAAACCGTGGCCAAGTACCGCGAAGCGCATAAAATCATCTGCGGATAAACCAACTCTTTAAAGGAACCCGTATGGCAACCCCGGATAAGAAACTCGCTCTGATCAGCGTCTCCGACAAGGCCCACATCACGGACATGGCCAAATTCCTCGTCCAGCTCAATTTCGAAATCCTTTCGACCGGCGGGACGGCCAAGACCCTCCGGGAAGCGGGCATCCCCGTGACCCAGGTTTCGGACCATACCGGGTTCCCTGAAATCATGGACGGCCGGGTCAAGACCCTCCATCCAAAAATCCACGGCGGCCTGCTGGGCATGCGCGATCTCCCCTCCCACGCCGAACAGGCGGCCAAAAACAACATCCGCTGGATCGACCTTGTCATCGTCAACCTGTATCCCTTTGAGCAGACCGTGGCCAAGCCCAATGTCAAAATCGAAGAAGCCATCGAAAACATCGACATCGGCGGCCCGAGCATGATCCGCAGCGCGGCCAAAAACCACAAGTTCGTCACCGTGCTCACCGACCCAGCCGATTACCGCCGCGTACTCGAGGAGTTCAACGTCCGCGGAGAGACCTCGCTCAAGACCCGCCAGGAACTGGCGGCCAAGGCCTTCGCCCTCACCGCCCGCTACGACGCGGCCATCGACGCCTACCTCAGCCGGAACCTGACCCATAAAAACGTGCTTCATCTTGCCTACGAAGACGGCGAGACCCTCCGCTACGGTGAAAACGCGCACCAGTCCGCGGTCTTCTACAAGTCCCACGATACCGAAACGTCCATCGCAATCGCCAAAAAACTGCACGGCAAGGAACTCTCGTTCAACAATATCGTGGACGCGGACGCGGCCCTCGAATGCGCGCGCGAATTCGCCGGGCAAAAAGCGGTCGTGGTTGTCAAGCACACCAACCCCTGCGGCATCGCGGTGGGTGACACACTCGACGAAGCCTTTGAAATGGCCTGGAAGGGCGATCCCGTCTCGGCCTTCGGTTCGGTCATCGCCTGCACCGACACGGTCGACGGCCGCACGGCGCGCCGCCTGGCAGGCCGCTTCGTCGAAATCCTGGTGGCCCCGGACTTCACACCCGAGGCCCTCGAGTTCCTCAAGGACAAGTCGCACGACATCCGGATTCTCAAGACCGGCCCGCTCGATGCGCAAATGCGGCCCAAAAAGGTCTACCGGCCGGTCATCGGCGGAATTCTCGAACAGGACCGCGACGCCATCGTCTTCGAAAAACTCGACACCGTGACAAAAGCCGCCTTCCCGAAAAACAAACTCGAACTGGCCAAGTTCGCCTACGCGGCCTGCAAGCACATCAAAAGCAACACCATCGCCCTTGCCCACGAGTACAAGCCCGGCCTCTTCATGCTGCTCGGCATGGGCGCGGGCCAACCCAACCGCGTCGATTCGCTCCGCAAGCTGTGCGCCACCAAGGCCGAGGAGAACCTCCTGCTCTTTCACAAGGAACAGGCGGCAACCGAGCCCTTCGCGGACTATAAACAACGCATCTTCGGAGAGTGCGTCATGGCGTCCGACGCCTTCTTCCCCTTTGACGACACGGTCCGCGAAGCCGCCAAGTTCGGCATCAAGTACATCATCCAGCCCGGCGGTTCCAAGCGCGACGCAGACGTCATCAAGGCGTGCGACGAACTGGGCATTGCCATGTGCCTTACCCATACCCGCCATTTCAAGCACTAAGAATATAAAGGAACCTGCATGCCCAAAAACCTCGTCATCGTCGAGTCCCCGGCCAAGGCCCGAACCATCGGAAAATATCTGGGCAAGGACTACACCATCAAGGCCTCCATGGGGCACATCATCGACCTGCCGGTCAAGGAGTTCGGCATCGACATCGAGCACGACTTTGCGCCAAAATACGTCACCATGAAGGGCAAGGCCAAAATCATCACCGAACTCAAGAAAGCGGCCCAGAAAGCCTCGGTCATCTACCTTGCCTCGGACCCTGACCGCGAGGGGGAGGCCATTGCCTGGCACATCTCCGAAATATTGAAAAAGACCAATCCCTCGGCCGGGATGCACCGCATACTGCTGAACGAAATCACCAAGGCCGCGGTCAAGAACGCCATCAAATCGCCGCTTGAAATTGACATGCACAAGGTCAACGCCCAGCAGACGCGCCGCATCCTGGATCGCATCGTGGGTTACAAAATCAGCCCGTTCCTCTGGAAGGCCGTGTACCGGGGCCTGTCGGCCGGCCGCGTACAGTCCGTGGCCCTGCGCATCATCTGCGAGCGCGAAGGGGAACGTGATGTATTCAATAAAGAGGAATACTGGACCCTCGACGTGCTCGTGAAGAATGCGGAGGGGAACCCGTTCAACATGCGCCTCTTCAAAGTCCGTGGCAAGGACCCGGTCCTGACCCACGAAGCGGCCCCCCAGGCCGTCATTGACGCGGTCCGGTCCGTGGACTGGATTATTTCGGACATCGTCCGCAAATCCAAAAAGCGCAACCCGCTCCCCCCCTTCATCACCAGCTCGCTCCAGCAGGAAGCGGCGCGCAAGCTGCACTTCTCCGCGTCCAAGACCATGTCCCTGGCCCAGCAGTTGTACGAGGGCCTCGACATCGGCGACCAGCGCGTGGGTCTCATCACCTACATGCGTACCGATTCCACCCGCGTCTCGGACGATGCCAAGCGCGCGGCCGCAGCCTACATCAGTTCCGCACTCGGGCCCCAGTACCTGCCCGAGAACTTCAAGGAATACAAAAAAAGCGAGCGGGCCCAGGACGCGCACGAGGCCATCCGTCCTTCCATCATTGAAAAGGAATACGAGCCGGATCAGCTGAAAGGGGCCCTGGCACGCGACCAGCAGCGCCTGTACGAACTTGTCTGGCGCCGCTTTCTCGCCTCACAGATGATGCCCGCCGAATACGACTCCACCACCGTGGACGTCGTCACCGGTGACTACACTTTCCGCGCCGTGGGTTCGGTGCTCAAGTTCGACGGTTTCACCCGCGTCTATACACAGGTCGAGGACGAAGGCAAGACCGACGACGACGGCAACATGCTCCTGCCCGAAATGGAAAAGGACGAAAAGGTCGCGCCCCAGAAATTTTCGCCCGAACAGCATTTTACCCAGCCGCCCCCCCGCTACAGCGAAGCGTCACTTGTCAAGGAGCTCGAAAAACAGGGCATCGGCCGGCCCAGCACCTACGCCCAGATTATCGACACCCTCAAACGCCGCACCTACGTTGAAATCGACCAGCGGCGGTTTTTTCCGTCACTCCTGGGTAAAACAATCAACAACATCCTGGTCAGCGAATTCCCCGACATCTTTAACGTGAGTTTCACGGCCCGCATGGAAGAGGAACTCGACAAAATCGAGTCCGGGACCGACAACTGGGTCAAACTCCTTCAGGAGTTCTACACCCCCATGGCGCGCGACCTCAAGGCCGCGCAGGAAAAAACAAAACAGCTGAAAAAGTCGCTGGAAATCGAGACCGACGAAAACTGCGACGAGTGCGGCCAGAAAATGGTCATCAAGTGGGGCCGCAACGGCCGCTTTGTCGCCTGCTCGGGCTACCCGGCCTGCCGTAACACCCATCCGGTGGAAAAAGAGGAACTCGACGATTCCGTGACCATCGCCTGCAAGCTCTGCAATTCACCCATGGTGGTCAAACGCTGGAAACGGAGCCGCTTTCTCGGCTGCTCGCGCTACCCGGAGTGCAAAGGCATCCTGCCCTATCCCGTGGGCGTCAAATGCCCGGAAGAAGGATGCCCGGGTTACATTGCGGAGCGTTATTCCCAGCGCGGCAAAATTTTCTTCTCATGCAGCGAATACCCCAAATGCAAGTTCGCGAGCTGGAACAAGCCCGTGAACAAGGCCTGCGAGGTCTGCGGCGCCCCCTTCCTGGTGGAACAGGTCACCAAGTCCAAGGGAACCACGCTCAAGTGCCTCAAGTGCAAGTCCGAGATCCTGCGCGAGCAGGAAGAGGTCGAGTAAGCGCGGTTTTGGATGGACCTTAACCGGAAGCTCAAGATTTTCCGGTGCGCCCTCGAGAGCGGCGCCACGCCGTTCGCCTCGCTTTTCGTCACCCGCCGCTGCCCGCTCCATTGCGCCTACTGCAGCGCCCGCCGCGACGCCCCTGGCCCCGAACTTTCCACGGACGACTGGAAGCGCGCCATGAAAAAGCTGCACGGCTTTGGCGTGCGCCACATGGCCTTCAATGGCGGAGAGCCCCTCCTCCGCGAGGATATCGGCGAACTCATCGCCTATGCCGCGCACGATTTGAGTTGCATCACCTGGCTTTTCACCAGCCTGACCTCGCTCGACGACCCCCTCCTCGGCCGTCTCAAGCACCTCGACTTTCTCTCCGCCTCCATCGACGGCCTCTCCGGGGCCGGTCCCCGCTCCGACCCTGCCATCTTTGAGCGCCTCGCCCGGTGCGCCACGCACGGCATCACGCCCGCGGTGCTCGCCACCGTGACCGCGGACAACGTGAAGGGCACCCTGGCCTTGGCACGCGAATGCCTCGCCCTCAATATTTTCTTCGATTTCGTGCTCGTACAAACCCATGGCGGCGCGTTTTCCACGCAAACGGGAAAGCGTCCCGACTCCGCGGACCTGAAGCCGCTTTTTCGCGAACTCTCCGCGCTCCGCGCTAAAACGGGCAAGGTCCTTGCCTCGTACAAACTGCTGCGTGAAGCCGCGGAATTTTACCGCCGCAACAACTGGAAGTGCCCTATGACCCAGGACCCCTTCATTGCCGTGGACGCGGACGGCCGGCTCATGCCCTGCCAGGAGTACGCGACGGACCTCACAATTTTTGACGTGGAGAACTTACGCGACCCGCGCTGGCGCAAGGCCAAACGGACGGTCATTGAAAAGTGCCCGGGTTGCTCCGCGGTCTACAATTACCAGAAAACCTTCCGGAACCCGTTCGATTTGCTGAAGGAATCCGTGGCGCTGCTGAGGTTCTGACGCTTTGCCCCCCATTGACAACGAGTTGTCAGGAATCTATATTTATACAATATAGAAGTTGTTGTTCTAAAGTGTATAAACCATGAAGCCCGTAAAAAGAGAAATCCTGAAAGAGTTCCTGTCGCTGATGCGGCAATATCCGGTGGTGACCATCACCGGTCCCCGCCAATCGGGCAAAACGACGCTGGCAAAATCCGCCTTTCCGAAACTGCCCTATTACTCGCTGGAAAGCCCTGACGTCCGCAGTCGGGTATTGCGCGATCCGCGCGCCTTTCTGGCAGGCCATCCCGACGGCATGGTCATCGATGAAATCCAGAAAGTTCCCGAGCTACCCTCCTATCTTCAGGGGGTGGTGGACGAGCACAGGAAAAAAGGGCTGTTTGTTCTGACCGGCAGCCGTCAATTTGAAATCATGAGCCGGGTTTCGCAGTCCCTGGCCGGTCGTACCGCGCTCCTCAAACTGCTTCCGTTTTCCTTCAGAGAAATCTCTCTGCTGAAAGGCCGTATGGATGCCGATGCCCTGCTGCTTAACGGCTGTTATCCGCGCGTGTACAGCGAGAAGCAGGAAGCCTACAAAAGCTACCGGAATTATTTTGAAACCTATGTGGAACGCGATCTCCGTGACCTGCTGGCCGTCAAAGACCTCGCGGCATTTGAAAAGTTCGTCCGCCTCTGCGCAGGGCGGATTGGCGGTATTTTGAATGCTTCCGCTCTCGCGGGCGAAGTCGGTGTTTCCTATCATACCATCCAGTCCTGGCTCTCCATCCTGCAGGCATCCTATCTTATCTTCCTGCTGCAGCCGTACTACGGGAATATCGGGAAACGGATAGTCAAATCCCCTAAAATCTACTTTTACGATACCGGGCTCGCGGCCTTTCTGCTGGGAATCGACGGGAAAGCCCAGATTGAAAACCATCCCCTCCGGGGTATGCTTTTTGAAAACATGGTCATTCTTGAGCTCATGAAGAGCCGTTTCAACCGGGGATATGATCACGACCTTTTTTATTATCGGGACAACAACGGGAACGAAGTGGATGTTATCTTTAAAACCGGAGCAGGGCTTGTGCCCGTAGAAATCAAGTCATCCTCCACCTTTCACGTGGATTACCTGAAAGGACTCGAGTATTTCAGGAAGATCGTTCCGAAGGAATGCCGGCCCGGTTATCTGGTTTATTCAGGGAAAAATGAAACGCTGACAGGGAACTGGCGTGCCATCAATTTCATCCATGCCCGGGACATTGTAGAGCCGTCGAATCAAAAATAAAATCCCCGGCGCGCCGTATTACCGGCTGCCCCAGGGGTTCTTTTTTCCGTCTGGTCCGCGCACTATCAAGGGAATGTTACCCTTCGAAACCTGAAAAATGACCGTATCGTAAAAGGCACACTTCCGAGAATTCTTTATTGCTTCCCCATCCAGTCATACAGCACGCCATATCTTAATCCCGCATCCGAAACAACCACCGTATCCGTCCCGAACACATCAAAGATGGCGCGCATCAGCGAAAACCCCGCGACAATGTAACCCGCCCGCTTAGGGTGCAGTCCCGGCAGTTTCTTTTGCGCATCAAGGGCCATGCTCGAGGTCCGTTCGCGCCACGACTCGACAACCGAACGGGTGAGTGCAAACCCGGTGATGCGCGCAGGGTCGTAGCCGGTCATTTTCATTTCCATGGCAGCCGCGGTTGTAAAGGTCCCTGCCACGCCCACCAGCGTGACACCAGGCCCCTTTGTGTAGCCTGACAGCGCATCAGACAGGGAGGCATGCAGGTGTGCATCGAGCGCGGACAGTTCGTTTTCCCTGGCAGGAAAACCCGTGAGGAAGCGCTCGGTCATCTTCACAACCCCGAGGGGCAAGCTGACGAGTTTCCGGATACGGCCCCCCTCCCCTTCGATGAACTCCACGCTCCCGCCGCCGATGTCGATGACCGTCAGTTTTGTAAACCGCGGAAAAGTGCGCGCGCCCGCAAGGTACGAAAGCCGCGCCTCCTCCTCGCCCGACAGCACGGTGATGGGATGGCCGCCCTCCCTTTCGAGCCTGGCTTTGACCACTGCGGCATTGGAAGCGTCGCGCAGCACGGCCGTGGCCGTGAAAAGCACCGTGTCAGTTTTGTACGCCACGCATTCCGTGGCCGCTTCCCTCAATGCAAGGACGGCCCGTTCAAGCGAATCATCGGGAATGGCGCCTGTTGACCCGATGCCCTTGCCGAGGCCCACGATGCGCTCTTTTTCATAGAGCACACTGAAACGGGTTTCGCGTACTTCGACAATGAGAGTAACAAGGGTGTTGGTGCCGAGGTCTAAGATAGCGAGGCGCATGGACGGTTACCGGTCTGAAGGAACGTCATATTCCTCTTCGAAGGCGCCGTTTGCGGGATCGGTTCCCTGCGTGGTATCTTCCTCCACGTAGCGGATGACGAAAGAGACCATGGTCTGGGATGCATAGTTGACACTGGTGGGATCCCCACGGATGATCACGGCCTGGCCGCCCGCGCTTTTGGCCATATCAATGGTTTTTTTGAGCCGGAAGCCGTAATCACCGCCCCGCACCACGATGTCGCCGATTTTAATAAACTTTTCCAGGGGATTATTGCCGTTGTTGTAAACACGCACCTCGCGCGAGGGAAGGAACGACTCCGGGGTGTAGCTGTTGTAGTTGTAATAGGGCTTTTCGACCGTGCAGGCGGACAGGAGAAGGGCGAAGAGTATGAAGAAAGGTTTCAGCATGGGAGTAACATAAAAAAAAGCACGGGGCATGTCAATCTACGCGCGCTCTTGCCAGCCTTGCGCGCCAATCAATGGCACAAAGATGCAGTCAAATGCAGCCTGGACCCTTTTTTCGCCCCCCACTTTTTCGATGAGATGGAGGCCCTGGACCTTGCGGTTGCCCAAAGGGGCCACCATGCGGCCGCCTTCGCGCAGCTGTTCAAAGAGCGCGGCAGGGACATCGGGCGCGCCCGCAGTCACCACGATTTTATCGAACGGCGCCTCTTCGGGCCAACCCAACGTTCCGTCCCCGCACCGGAGGTGCACGGCGTCCGCGCCCGCGGCCTTGAGGTTGGCCGCTGCGATTGGCACCAGGGCCTCGATGCGCTCGATGGAATAGACGTTTTTGGAGAGCATTGCCAGGACCGCGGCCTGATAGCCGCTGCCCGTGCCGATTTCGAGGACCTTGTCGTCCGGCTTGATATTGAGAAGTTCGGTCATTGCCGCCACAATATAAGGCTGCGAAATGGTCTGCCCGTGACAAAGCGGAAGCGCGTTGTCGCTATAAGCTTGCCTTTGCATGCCGGGGTCCACAAAAAGGTGGCGCGGCACAGTGAGCAGCGCGGAGAGGACCCGCTCGCAGCGCACCCCACGGGGGGATAACTGGTTGCGGACCATGTTCTGGCGCGCTATCTTGAATGGCACAGGGCCCTCCCGAGCGCAACAAGGAACTGGCGGATGTCGCGGAAATGGCGGATATGGCTTTTTTCTCCGCTGTAGAGGGTTTTGATTGGCACGTTCACGATGCGTGCCTCCTTTCGGAGTGCGATATGAAGCAGAAGTTCGGTCTCGAACTGATAGCCTTGGTAGCGCGGAACGAACCCCTCCAGGGCTGAAAGCAGTACCTTGCGGTAACCGCACTGGCTGTCAAGGATGCGTTTACCTGTCACGGCCCGGACGAGCAGGCTGGTCAGCCGGTTGGAGCAGATACGCCAGAAAGGCATGACATTGCGCCGGAATTCGCGGCAACCTGCGGCCAGGTCCGCGTCCGCTTCAAAAAACGCGCGCAGGTCCGAGGGATCGTGCTGGCCGTCCGCGTCCAGCGTGATGACCGCGTCAAACCCGTTGACGCGGGCGTACTGAAAGCCGGTTGAGAGCGCCGCACCCTTACCCCGGTTTTCCGGGTGGTGCAGGGTGAAAACCCCGGCCTTGCGCGCCGCCTCAAAAGTGTTGTCCAAAGAACCGTCGTCCACGATAAGGACGGTATGGAACGGCGCTTCCATACGGATGCGCGCAATCAGTCCCGGGAGCGCCAAGGCACATTCGTATGCGGGAAGGAGGATGAGTGTCTTTTCGTCCATACTGAAAATGAAAAATAACTTATTGCACGCGCCGTATCTTATGCCCATTTTAGGGACAGCCCCTTAATGCCGGGGCCTTTTTCTTTTGGAACAGGGACTGTATCCATCCCTATACAAAAAAAAGGCATACACCTTAAGTGCATGCCTTTTTTTACATCGGGATGGGCAGATTTGAACTGCCGACCCCTTGCCCCCCAGGCAAGTACGCTAACCGGACTGCGCTACATCCCGAAGATTCTTTCGTGCTTGTATCTTATTAAAATACAAATTGGTACCGGAATGTTGAAAGTGTTTTTTTTACCGGATGACATAGCGCTGCAATGCGGCGAGGAAAATGTCGCGGGAGTTCATGCGTACTTTGACAGCAGCCGGTCCGCCAGTTCCTGCGAGTTCCGGAAAATTCCTGGGATGTCCGATTCCGCGACACCGCAACCCAGAAGAATGCGTGTCGCCAGCGCCTCGGACACGAAATCGGACTGCGAATGCGCGTCGTTGTTGAAGAGGAGCCGGGCCCCGTGCTTTTTAGCGAGCCGGTAAACATAGCCGTTGGTATAACAGTGGCCACGCTTGGAAGTGAGTTCAATGTAAATGCCCTTTTCAACAGCGAGCGCCATTTCGTCCTCCGTGATGAGGCCCGGATGGCAGAGGATGTCGACCCCGGCGTCAATGGCCGCCATATTGGTGCCGGCCAGCACGGGTTCCACAATGGTTTCACCGTGCACATTGACCAGGTCCGCGCCCAGCGCGCGGCTTTTGAGCACGAGTTCCGCAATCGCCTCGGGCAGCACATGGGTCAGCTCGATGCCGCAGAGGGCCCGGGTGTCGTTGTACCGGTTGTTGTCGTCCATGAACCGGCGTACCGCGGGGATGATGATATCGATGCTCGACGCGTCCGCGTGGTCCGTGATGGCCACCACGGTATACCCGTTCACCTGTGCGCGGCGGATATGTTCGGCCGGGTTAAGCGCGCCGTCGGAAAATTGCGTGTGCGTATGAAGGTCTATCATGGGATGCCCCTTGGGTTATACCGGAACCGGGATGTCAATATATTCGACGGCCACGTCAAAAGTCCCGGCCAGATGACCGGTGAGGGCGCGGATACCGGGCCGCTCGGTCGCATAATGGCCGGCGGAAACGAAATGAAGACCGCTTTCGAGCGCCACATGCATGACGTATTCACTCACCTCGCCCGTGATGTAGACATCGAGTTTTTCATCGATGGCCTCATAGATATCCTCCTGCGCGCCACCCGAGATGATGCCCACACTCCGGACCTCCTTGGGACCGAAGGGGAAGACCAGAGCCTGGGAACCGTAGAACGCATTGACTTTTTCAAAAAACGCCTCGGGGGCCATGGCCTGGGGCAATAATCCGCAGAAGCCGATGACCTGTCCCTTGTATTTTCCGAAAGGACGGATTTGCGTAAGACCGAGTCCCTGGCACCCGAGGACGTTATTGCCCACAACCGGGTGCCGGTCGAGCGGCAGGTGATAGGCAAGCAAGTTCATGTCGTGTTGGAGCAGTCGTTTGATACGCTTGCGGAAAGCGCCCTTGATGACCGGGTTTTGCCCGGTCCAGAGAATGCCGTGGTGCACAATGACCATGTCCGCGCCCGCTTCCGCGCTGCGGCGGAACAATTCTTTGGACGCGGAAACCGAGGTGATTATTTTTGAGACCTCTTCCTTCCCCTCGACCTGAAGACCGTTGGGACAGGCATCCTTGACCTCGTCAATGGAGAGGTATTCTGAAAGATAAGCAATGATGTCGTCGCGTTTGACCATGCGGATTGAAAAAACCCCTGTTTTTATCTATTTTAATGGTATGAAACGCCCCGTCTCCATCCCTCTTCTTTTGCTGTTAATATATAATTTTTCATCCGCCAATTCCGACTGGTATTTGCGCATTCCCAACGGAGCCTATGTCTATACCGCGGGCCGGACGCGCTGCCAAATCTGCCACGAGTACGCCGCCCCGACCGGGACTTCCAAGCAGTTGAATGCATTCGGCAGCGACTTCCTCTCTGCGGGCACCGGCTGGAATCTGGGACTCGCATCAACAGATTCGGACGGCGACGGTTTTTCCAACGAAATCGAACTTTCCTGCCACAACTACTCCTGGATCCCGTCCATGGGCAGTTGCGGTTCCGACCTGAGCAGTGTCACCAATCCCGGGGACCCGGACGTCAAGCCCGGTATTGCCGTGGAAAAACGCCCCGGAACCCCGACCGACGCAGCCCGTCTCAATGCAGCACCCAACCCCTTCAATCCCGGCACCTCCCTCTCCTTCCACCTGTCCCACACACCGCGTGAAGGCCTGCTGACCATCCTGTCCGCGGACGGACGCACGATCCGCACAATACGGCTTTCGGGATTGGAAATGGCCATGGGTAAAACAGCCTGGGATGGCCGGAACAACAAAGGCACTCCAACGGCTGCAGGGGTTTACACGGCAGTGCTCACAGCCGCGGGCCAACGGCTGACCGCGCGGCTGACGCTGCTACGCTGACATTCTTTCAGACAACACCTTCAAAATTGCGTCCACATCCGGCTGCATGACAATGGGCCGGTTGACGAATTCGGCGCGGATGCCGGGAAGCGCACTGTTGTGGTAATTAACCTTGAAGTCGCTGAACTTGAGACCGTGCGCCGTGGAGATGACCACCACGCGGTGGCGGTCCGTGATGAGCCCCCGGGCCTTGACTTTTTTAAGGGCCGCGAGCGCCACACCCGTATGCGGGCAGGTGAACATGCCAAAGCGGTCCGCCTCGGCGCAGGCATTGGCCAGTTCGGCTTCGCTGGCCTGCTCCACGATGCCGTCAAACTCCTTGAGCACCTGGATGGCCTTGTGCACCGAGACCGGGTTGCCAATCTGAATGGCGCTGGCCAGCGTGGACTGGGCCTGGACCGCCTTGAACTTGTCGTAACCCGCCTTGTAAGCCTGGTACAGAGGATTGGCCCGTTCGGCCTGGGCGAGAACAATGCGCGGCAGCCGCGTGATGAGCCCCAGTTCCTTCATCATTTTGAAGCCCTTGCCAAGGGCGGACACGTTGCCGAGGTTGCCGCCCGGAATGACAACAAAGTCAGGAACCTCCCAGTCGAGCTGCTGCACGATTTCGATACTGATGCTCTTCTGGCCCTCAATACGCAGCGAATTCATGGAATTGGCCAGGTAAAATTCGGGCCGCCGGCTGATTTGCTGCACCACCTTCATGCAGCCGTCGAAGTCCGTCTCAAGCGAAAGCACGATGGCATTGTTGGAGAGCGGCTGCACAAGCTGGGCCGTGGAGATTTTCCCCTTGGGCAAAAGGACGATGGAGGGAATGCCCGCCAAGGCGCAGTAGGCCGCGAGCGCGGCCGAGGTGTCGCCCGTGCTGGCACAAGCCACGGCGCGGATGGAAGCCCCCTGCCGGATCATCTGGTTGACCTGTGAGACCAGGACGGTCATGCCGAGGTCCTTGAAGGAACCGGTGTGGCTGTTGCCGCACATCTTGATGTAGAGCTCGGGCAACCCCAAGGCTTCGCCGTAGCGCCGGGTGAAACAAAGATTGGTGTCGCCCTCGTAAAGACTCACCACATTCTCGTTATCGATGTCCGGGAGTATCCACTCCTTTTTGCCCCAGATGCCGGAGCCGTAGGGAAATTCCGTGCTTTTCCAGCGCCTGTGGAAGAGCGCTTTCCAGCCCGCGGCGTCGTGGTCCGCGCAAAGACGCGCCATGTCGTGGACGACCTCGAGCAATTGGCCGCAGCAACGGCACTCGTAGACGATTTCGTCAAGTTCATGGCGTTCCCCGCACTCCGGGTTGATGCATTGGAACCAGGCGCGGCGCGGGGCCTTGGGGGTCATGTAAAAAGTCCTTCTTAAAATGAGGGTATTGTGACTTCGATAAGATAAAAAGTGATTGTAAAACCCTGCAATTGATTTATATGTTTATCTAAATTTTATAATACCCTGTATGCAGGCCAAAAAGCAATCGTCCCCCTACCGTCACATCCTGTTGGCCGTGTTCGCGGTCGGCTGCATCATTGCAGCCGGCACGGCCGGGTACATGCTGCTGGAAGGCTGGTCCGTCCTCGACGCGCTTTACATGACCGTCATCACCATCGCCACGGTGGGCTTCCGCGAGGTCCGGCCGCTCAACACCGGGGGCATGCTCTTCACCGTGGGACTCATCCTCGTGGGCGTCACGGGTGTGGCGTTTGTCCTGGCCAGCGTCACCGAATTCATCCTGCAGGGCACCTTTCAAAATTATCTGGGGAGAGCGCGCATGGAAAAGGAACTCAAGACCCTTGACCGGCACTACATCATCTGCGGTTACGGCCGCATGGGGCACACCATCGGGCAGCAGTTTGAGAAGCAGCGCCTTGCCTTTGTGGCCATCGATGCTTCGGAATCCGCGGTTGAGGCCGCGCGGCAGGACGGGGTCCTCACCCTCCATGGAGATGCAGGCACCGAGGCCGTACTCCTGAAAGCCGGCGTGGAACGCGCCCAGGCCCTCATCTGCACCTGCAGTGACGATGCCAACAACCTGCTCGTCACACTCACCGCCCGCGGCCTCAACCCCAAGCTTTTCATTGTGGCCCGCGTCGAGGAACCCGCGTCGGAAAAAAAGCTGCGCCAGGTCGGGGCCGATAAAATCATCTCGCCGTATTACCTCGGCGCGCTTCGTATTGCGCAGGCGGTCATGCGGCCCGCGGCCTTCAACTTCATCGAAACCAGCACCCTGAACCACGAATTCGGCCTGACCATTGACGAAATGCCAGTCGGAAAAACCTCCCGTCTCTCCGGACTTGCGTTGCGCGAATCGGGCTTCCGCGAAAAGTACGACGTCATGATCCTCGGCATCGAAACGCCCGAAGGCCGGCTGCAGTTCAACCCGCCGCCCGACACCCAACTCACTGCGGGCGACAAGCTGGTGCTGATGGGCGAACAAAAAAACCTCGTTTCCCTGGCCGAATGGGCGGGAGTGTGACGGTATGACCGGGTGGAACTGGCTGCTGGACAACCTGTATGTGCTCTCGGGCCTCTTTGAGCTCCTGATCTGCCTCATACTCGTAAAAAAAGTCGCGGCCCTCGGCCAGCATCAAAAGGCCGGCCGTGAATTCCTCGGGCTCCTTTATACACTGGCCGGAAGCGGGGCCGTTACGGTGATCAGCCACCTCCAGCCGAACCCTCTGCATTACCAATGGATTGAACGCTTTTTTGCCACGCCCTTCAATGTGGCCCTGCCCTACATGTTTCTCAGACTCGTGGCAGGGCTCGATGAATGGGCTGGCTGGCGTTCCAGACGCTTCCAGGCAGCCCTGCTCCTTATCCCGGCCTTCATCCTGTTCTGCAATTATTTCATGCCCCAGTGGTTCTGGCAGGAAATTATCGCGAATCGATACGGATTCACGGTCGTCATCGCGCCGTTCGGGTTCCTCTACCTTGCCTATTGCGTTCCCGTATGCGGTTTCGGGCTCCTTTTACTCATGCGCAGCGTGGCGAACAAGCCCAAAGAACGGTTCAGTGCTTTCATTATCCTTATCGGCGTCACGGCCTTGATCCTGCTGCTGACCGCCTTCAACTTCATTCTGCCCCATTTCGACCTCCACTTACCGGTCCTCGGAAACATTGGCATCAATCTTCTCTCCTTCGCCCTTTATATTTCGCTCAGCCTCAACCGTACTATTTTCGACGTCGAACGCGCATTAATCGATTTCGAGCGCCTCAAATACTTCAACCAGGTCTCCGGCGCACTCAACGCAGACCTGTCGCAGGAGGAACTGCTCCAGCTCTTCACGAACAATGCGCGCAAGGCCGTGGCCAACCGGTCCGTGCTCTACATCGAAATCCGCGACAACGACACCTTTCGCATCGCCAACTATTCCTTCGAGGAGGGCAGCGCCATCCAGCGCATCCTTGGCGAAATGCAGCGCCGCAACCTGCGGGTGTTCGACTATCACCGTATCCGCGACCTCCCCATCGATTTTGTGGTCCGCATCCTGCAAACGGGCGAGCCCGTCATCGTATCGTCCCTCTACGAACTGCTGGGGGAGCTGATCCCCCGTCTCACGGCCTCCTCGCTTCAGCTGGTGTCGGGCGTACGCTGCTACGCCTGCCTCCCCGTCAAGGTCATCAACCGCATCCAGGGCATCATCATCTTCAGCCTGCTCAAGAAGGAGGACGACCTCACGCTGTACCACCTGTTCGCCAACCAGTGCGGCAACATCCTGCGCCACCACGACCTTCTCAACTCCTACAAGGCCGCCATCGATGAGCAGGCCGTGCTGCTCAACAACATCGCCCCGCTCATCTGGTACCTCAAGGACGAAAACACGCTCGGACGCGTCAACCGCGCATTCGCCGATTTCTTTCAGATTAATCCCGACGCCCTCGAAGGCCTGCCCGCGGAGGAGGTGCTCGAACGCCACCCCGGCCTTGGAAAAATCATTTCAACCTCCAAAGCCGTGTTCCATGACAAAAAGACCGTGGAATACGAGGAATGGCTGACCGCGGAATCGGGCGAGGAGCATCTCTTTCACATCACCGAAACACCCAAGCTGATGTCCGACGGAGCGGTCGCGAGCGTGGTCTGCATCGGGACCGACATCACCGAATTGCGCAAAATCGAGTCGCAATTACGGCAGTCGCAAAAAATGGACGCCATCGGCCAGCTGGCCGGCGGCGTGGCGCATAATTTCAACAACCTGCTCTCGGCCATCATGGGCTACGCGGACCTCATCGCCAGCGAAAGCAACGAGGCCAAAATCGTCCAGTTTGCGCGGCGCATCAGCAAGGCGGGCGAACACGGCAGCAACCTCGCGCAGCAGCTCCTGGCCTTTGCGCGCAAGGGGCGCTACAAGGCCGTCATCGTGAACATGCAGACCCTCCTCAGCGAGGTCATCTCCCTGGTCCAGAGTACGTTCGATAAAAAGATTCGGATAGAGCATCATACCGACACCCCCAACCCCTGCACCGAAGGCGATCCCACGCAGCTCATGCAGATGCTGCTCAACCTCGCGCTCAACGCGCGCGACGCCATGCCGGGCGGCGGCACGCTTCTGTTCACCTCGCGTGAAAGCGCCATTGACGACGCCTTTTGCCAGAAGTACCCCTTTGCCCGGACCGGCCGGTTCCTGCACATCACGGTGTCGGACACGGGCACGGGCATCTCGCGCGAGAACCAGGCCCACATTTTTGAGCCTTTTTTCACCACCAAGGAGACCGGCAAAGGCGTGGGACTCGGGCTGTCGAGCGTATACGGCAGCGTCAAGAACCACAACGGCTTCATCATCGTCGACAGCGAGCCCGGCATGGGCACGCGCTTTGACATTTACCTGCCCCTCGCGGCCACGGCGCCGGCCGAGGACCGGCTGGGCCAGACCGACGGCCGCATCCAGCGGGCGAGTGGACACATTCTGCTGGTCGAGGACGAGGAGGACGTGCGTGCCATCACCGCGCTCATGCTCGAGCGCGTGGGTTACTCGGTGAGCGCATTCACCAATGGACGGCTGGCCATCGATTATTACGAAAAAAACCACAAGCATGTGGACGCGGTCATCCTCGACATTGCCATGCCCGAAATGAACGGGCTCGACTGCATGCGCGGCCTCAAGAAAATCAAGGCCGACGTGGCAGTCATCGTGGCAAGCGGGCACACACTCGAGGGCGAGCCGCAGGTCAAGAGCCTCATGGACGAGGGGGCCCGGGCGTTCCTTCAAAAGCCGTGGAAACGGGCGGACCTGCTGGGCATTGTGGAATCAGTGGTAAAGAAGGCCTGAGTTTTTACCGGGTGAGCAGAAGCAGCTTGTAGGAATTGCTGCCGTCTATTGTAAGCCTGGCCAGGTAAATGCCAGAGGGGACGGTATTTCCACGGGAGTCGTGGCCATTCCAACGGAATTGCACGATTCTTCCAGTTTCGGGACTGGATTGAAAATGCTGCACCAAACGTCCGTCAACAGCAAATATCCTTAGATGGGCCGGTTTGTTTTCCTGTAATGGCCGGACGGTGACCGTGGCAACGGCATGGAAAGGATTGGGCGCTATTTCCCATTGCATCCGCCGGGCTTGCGCATGACTTTTTACGCCGGTACCATTGGTAACGCAAACTTCGTTTGAATAATTCCCCTGCCGCTTTCCATAGTTGGTGTCATAAGCGCACACGACATAATACTTGGGTCCATCAAATAGATTCGGTTCAGGGTCCGTAAAACACAGGCTATCAGCCGAATTAACACTGCCGATTTTAACATAATCGGATTGCGTGGTGTTACGGACGCTGTCGTAGGAAACGTCACTGCGGTAGATATTATAGCCGCCGACACCGTTCAAAGAAATGCCATTTTCCACCTTGTCCCAGGTGAGCGACACTTCATCGCTGGCAACCTGGGCGTTCAGATTGCCGTGGATGCCGGGACGGAGCTTGAAACTGTCGATGACAGTGTTGTTGTATGTATTGCCGCTGACCCAGTTTATGTCAATAGTTCGCATTGTGATCTGGCGGAAATCCACATCGCATCGAACATAGGGATCACAACCCGTATTATAATACTGCATATGCCATAGGGAAGTATCGCTACTGCCCTTGGTTCCGCCAATGACTCCGACCGTAACGTCCCAAATGCTGTTTTTAAAGTTTTCCGTGTTCCAGAGGGTCTCAAAGCCATTATAAGTCTGCGGACAGACCTTCATCCGTGCAGCATAATGGTGATGCCCATGCCAATACAGCTCGACATCGCCGGTGTCCAGCACATGATAAAATGTCGAACGCTGGTTCGCCCAATAACCCGGCTGCCAGTGCGGCTGGTTTGAACTGGGCGTTGTCATCAGATCAAAGATGCCCCAGTGGCAAAGGACGATATTGTGCAGTTGTCCACGCTCTTTCGCGGATTTCAAGTCCTGGGCCATCCACTGCATGAGCAGGGTGTCAATGGTCGTCTGATCGTTGGCATACCCCGAATAAGTGTTATAAGTAATTGCCTGAAAATGGACCACGCCATAATCGAAAGAGTAAAATTTCCCTTTGAAACCATCAGGATAAATGTTGTCCTCGGGTAACATAAAAGAATAGACGGAACTATCAGTGTTGGCCCATATGGGAGCAGAGATATTGGCAGGATAGGCGAGAGGAGCGATATCGTGATTGCCGATGACCTCATAAATCGGCACATAATGTTCAATGGAATCCATGTTTCTTTTATAAAGAAGCGTTTTACGAAACATGGAATCCAGATCTGTGCTGTTGTCATAATCCACCACATCCCCGGTATTAAACCAGAGGTTGGCCGAGTCGTTTAACAGGACCTGGCAATTCCCCCGCGTGCCCTCATAGCTTTGCCGGAAATAATATGCCCCATGCGTATCGGTTATCAAACCAAAACGAAAAGGCGTGTCTTTGCTTACCGCTGTCTTGGTAAAATAGACGGGGCTGGCCACGGCATTGGAATACACCTGATAGTAATATTTTGTATTAATCGCCAGATTTTCGGCGATTAATACATGCCAAGTCCGTTGTTCGACGCTGGTGATGCTGTCGGTCAGCGATGAAGGGGAAAGCCCCCACTTTAATTTACTGTCAGACAAGGAATCGGTCTGCCAGCCCACGGTAAATGAATTCTGGCCGTTGTTTCCGACCTGAGGCCCTTGAACGATGGAAAGGCAAAAACAAAGCGCCGGAAGTAGTATTAGTATTTTAGACATAAAGTTTCCCCCTTCGCGAGACACCTTATAAATTGCCTTATAATAACTAATATATAATTATTTGCTTTATTTCACCAACACGACCCAGCCGAAACGATCCTCTTCTTCACAGCGCTGGATGCGCGTCAGATGGTCGTAAAGTTCCTGCGTGACCCGGCCCACGTTGAAGCCGTTGAAGACCGTCTCCTTACCATCGACCGTAATGGAGCCAATGGAGCTCACCACCGCGGCCGTGCCCGAACAGAAGCACTCGTCCGCGGAGAGCGCGTCCTCGACCGACACAGGGGTCTCGCGCACTTCCATTTTCATGACCTCGCGCGCAATCCGGATGACCGAGGCGCGCGTGATGCCCGGCAGAATGGAGCCCAATTTCGGCGTGAGCACGGTATTGCCTTTGACGCAGAAAAAGTTGGCGGCCCCCACCTCCTCGATGAAGCGCTCTTCCTTTGAATCGAGGTAGATGCATTCATTGAAGCCCTTGGCCTTGGTCATTTTGGCTGGCAGCATTCCGCCCGCGTAGTTGCCGATGAACTTGACCCCGCCCGTGCCCTTGCCCGCGGCGCGGTGGAAGTCGCGCGTGATTTCGAGTTTGACGGGCTTAAAACCGGTTTTGAAATAGGGGCCGACCGGGGACGCGAAGACCATGAACATGTATTCGGGCGCGGGCGAAACACCCAGGATACCGCCCACGCCCCACAGACAGGGACGCAGGTACAGGCTCCCCTTGCCATAAGGCGGAATGAAGGCCTTGTTCAGTTTGACGATTTTTTTCACAACCTCCACGAACTTTTCCGGCGGGTATTCGGGCATGCAGATGCGCCGGGCACCGTCCGCGAGCCGTTTCCCGTTTTCCAGCGGGCGGAACAGGACGATTTTACCGGTCTTGGTGCGCAGCGCCTTCAAGCCCTCGAACAGCCCCTGCCCGTAATTCAAGACTCCCGCCGCGGGTGAAATGGAAATATTGCCGTAGGGCTTGTAAGCCCCCTTGTCCCATTTACCGTCCGCCTTGCAGCGGCTGATGAACATGGACCGGGTGGGCGTCAGCGAAAAGGTCAGGTTGTCGAAGTCTATTTTTTTACCGGGCATTGTGTAAGCTCCTTGTTATATCAAATTAGGGGCAAAGTTAAAGGCATGTTTTCCAAACGATACTTTCTCAGGGTCAGAGGGTCAAAGGTACATCTTGGAAGGTCTCTTTGGCCCTTTGCCCCTCTGCCCCTGACATTTGTTCTTGGTATAGACGCCTCTCCCTTTGCCCCTTTATTTTACACTCTCATACCCCAGCCTCAGCACTTCCTGGTTTTTCCCGATGAGACGCTGGAGCTTTGCCGGAAAGGTCTTGACCATGGCCTGGTCGACCGCTTCGAGCGAAATCATGCCCGTGGCCTTGAGCAAGCCGCCCAGCATGACCATATTGGCCATGCGGCCGTCGCCGTTTTCGAGCGCAATGACCGTGGCATTGATATAAAGGGCCTTAATGTCGGGCCGCGACACCTTTTTCTTGATGAGGCTGGAATTGACGACCAGCGTGCCGCCCGGTGCGACCTGCGGCTGAAAGCCGTCGAACGAGAGGTCGTTCATGGCCACCACCACGTTGGGCCGGGCGACCACGGGCGACGCGATGGCCTCGTCGGAAACGATGACCGTGCAGTTGGCCATTCCGCCGCGCATGGCGATTCCATATTCGGGGAAAAAAGTCACCTGCTTGCCGTCAATCATACCGGCGTAGGCCGCAAGCATGCCCATGGAGATGATGCCCTGCCCGCCAAACCCTGCGAATTTGCAACGGTATTCCATGTTTGTTTTGACTCCTTATGCTCCCGGTGACACGCATTCGCCGGCCACCTTGTATTCGCCGAGCGGATAATAAGGCAGCATGTTGTTTTCAACAAAACTGAGCGCCTGCACGGGATGGATACCCCAGTTGACCGGGCAGGGCGACAGCACTTCGACCAGTGAAAATCCTTTTTTTGCGATTTGGACCTCGAACGCCTTTTTGATGGCCTTTTTGGTCTTGATGACTCCCGGGGCGTTGTGGACCGTGGTGCGCGCCAGATAGGTGACCCCGCCCAGACTCTGCAGCAGTTCGCAGACGCGGATGGGATGCCCCATGCCCGAGGAAGGGTCCCGTCCGTCGGGGCAGGTGGTGGCCTTTTGGCCGATGAGCGTGGTGGGCGCCATCTGGCCGCCAGTCATGCCGTAAATGGCGTTATTCACGAAAATGGTCGTGAAGTTTTCGCCGCGGTTGGCCGCATGGATGATTTCCGCGGTGCCGATGGCCGCAAGGTCGCCGTCGCCCTGGTACGAGACCACAAAGGTGTCGGGCCGCGCGCGCTTGACGCCCGTGGCCGCGGCCGGGGTGCGGCCGTGCGCGGGCTGGCACACGTCGAGGGACAGAAAGGTGTAGGCGAGAATGGAACACCCCACAGGGGCCATAAAGACGCAGTTGTCGGCCAGCCCCATTTCTTCAATCAGCTCGCACACAATCCGGTGCACGACGCCATGGCCGCAGCCCGGGCAATAGGGGGACGGTTTGTCCATCCAGAGGGACGAGCGTCCCACGACTTTTTTCATATTGTTCATTGAGTAAGGTCTCCCTTGCTTTTTACGAAATCGCCCAGTCAATGACCGTGCCGCGCGTGGTGACGCTTCCCTGGCGTTTTTTCACGAGCACGTGCTCGATAATTTCCAGGATGTCCTGCTCCTGCGGGATGCCGCCACCCGGCCGGCCGTGGAAGTGGAGGGCCGCCCGGTCGAGGACCGCCAGCTTGACGTCCTCAATCATTTGACCCAGGCTCATTTCGACCACCAGGAACTCGCGGGTCGTTTTAGCGGCCTCGGCAAGGGCCGCGTACGGGAAAGGCCAGAGCGTGACGGGCCGGAAAAGCCCCACCTTGAGGCCTTTGGCCCGCGCCTGCTGCATGACCGTGCGGCAGATGCGGGAGGTGGTGCCGTAGGCGACGAGGATGAGGTCCGCGCCTTCGCAGTTCTGTGTTTCGAGCATGAGCTCATTTTTCTTCATTTCTTCGTACTTGGCCTTGAACAGCCAGTTCCAGTCCTCGACCACACCCTCATCAAGCGAAAGCGAGTTCACGAGGTTGGGCGCGCGGCCGTTGCGCTTGCCGCCCACGGCCCATGGTTTGGCCGGCGGGTTGGGGGTGATACCGCTGAACACCAGGGGTTCCATCATCTGCCCGAGAATGGCGTCGCCCAGGACCATGACCGGATTGCGGTACCGGTCCGCCACATCAAAGGACTTGGCCGTGAGGTCCGCGGCCTCCTGCACCGTGGCCGGACCATACACGACCATACGGTAGTCACCGTGACCGCCCCCTTTGCACGCCTGGAAATAATCGGACTGCGAGGGCGCGATGTTACCCAGGCCCGGGCCGCCGCGCACGATATTGACGATGACGGCCGGCAGCTGCGCGCCCACCAGGTAGGAGATGCCTTCCTGTTTGAGCGAAATGCCCGGGCTCGAGGAGCTGGTCATGGTTCGTACGCCCGCGGACGCGGCGCCATAAACCATGTTGATGGCCGCGACCTCGCTCTCGGCCTGGATGAAAGTGCGGCCTTTTTCCGGCATGTGCTTGGCCATGTAAGCCGTGAGCTCGTTCTGGGGCGTGATGGGATAGCCAAAATAACACTGCACCCCGGCGCGGATGGCCGCTTCGGCGATGGCGTCGTTGCCTTTCATTAATACACGTTCAGCCATGAATTTCCCTCCAAACCGTGATGGCGGAGTCCGGGCACATCTGGCCGCAGAACCCGCACCCCGTGCAGTTGCCGGGTTTGGCCGCGACCAGATAGCGGTAACCGTACGGGTTCACCTTGTCCGCGTCGGACAACTCGATGACATCGAATTTGCACGCGGTAATGCAGAGTTCGCAACCCTTGCAGTAGTTGATATCGATTTCGATTTTTCCCTTGGCCATGGGCTCTCCTGAAGGATAGGGAAGGCGTTTATACGTTGTAGATATACAATTTAATAATTAGCCAAAATTCATGTCAATTTTGATGTTGAGTCCCGCCTTGTTTCACTCATAGTAAATGGGCTATATTTTATAATTGAAATCATGATGAAAACACCCCTCTCCGACACCATTGCTGCAGCCGCCACACCGCCCGGCGAGGGCGGCCTGGCCGTAATCCGGATATCGGGCCGTAATGCCACAGAAATCGCTGCCCGCGTCTTCAAGCCCGCACGGCCCGGCGCGGGTTTTCAGCACCAGCGCGCGGTCCTGGGCCGGCTCTTGGATAACGCCGGCGACATCGACACCGCACTCGCCCTCTTTTTCAGCTCGCCCCGCTCCTATACCGGCGAAGACACCGTGGAACTCAGCCTGCACGGCGGCCCCATCCTGGTCCGCAGGACGCTGGAAGCACTCCGGAAGGCGGGCGCCCGTCCCGCGGAACCCGGCGAATTCACACGCCGCGCCTTCTTAAATGGAAAAATGGACTTGGTGCAGGCCGAGTCCGTGGCCTCCCTGATACGCGCGGAGACCGAATCCGCGCAACGGGCCGCACAAACGCAGCTCGAAGGCGGTCTCTCCCGCTCTTACCGGGAACTGCGCGAAACGCTGATGACGCAGCTTGCGCTTGTGGAAACCAACATCGATTTCGCGGAAGAGGATGTCTCGGTCCTCGACCGCGCCGCCATGGCCGTCAATCTTAAAAACACTGATGTCCGCATGGAAGCACTGCTCGCCTCGTACGAAACAGGGAGGCTCATTGTCGACGGCGCGCACGTGGCCATTGTGGGTCCGCCCAATGCAGGCAAATCAAGCCTGATGAACGCCCTGTGCGAAAAAGAACGCGTTATTGTGGACGCCCATCCCGGCACCACGCGAGACCTTGTGGAAGAGACTATGGCACTCGGCGGCATGAAGGTGACGCTCATGGACACCGCCGGCCTGCGGAAAGGGCGCTCGCGCGTGGAATCAAAGGGCATTGAACGCGCGCAAAAAGCCGCGGCCGAGGCCGACCTTGCGCTGATAGTCCTGGACGTTTCCGTCCCCCTCTCCAAAACGTCCCTAAAAGATATGTTGAACCTCCCCTGCCG
>JAZDKP010000264.1:0-3775 GCA_043802925.1 Fibrobacterota bacterium
GGGCGGGCAGTGAAGATGTTGACCACGATGCGTTTGGCGGTCCGGTCGATGCCCACGTTGGAGATGCTTGCCTTCTGCAGTCGGATACCGATGTAGCGCCGGATGAGCATATCTTCTTTCAACAGGTGCGCGAATTTATCAGACTTGGCAAACCAACGGGAGTTCCAAGTCTTGTTGATTCCCAGTCTCAGACCGATCGGATGCGTTTTCTGGCCCACTTATCCTCCGTTAATCAGAAATGACAATGGTAAGGTGACTCGTCCGCTTGAGGCGGCGCATGGCCCGTCCTTGCGCGCGGGCACGGATCCGCTTGTACGAGGGGCCCGAATCCACGAAGACTTCCTTGACGAACAGCTTTTCGGTGTCGACGTTCGGCTGAACAACCGCGAAATTGGCCACTGCGGATTTGAGCGTCTTCTCGACAATGATGACAGCCTTTTTCTTATTGCGCATGGCAATAAGGAAATTGAGGGCCTCCTCCACCGATTTAGCGCGGATTTCGTCGGCGACCTGGCGGGCCTTGCGCGGCGTAAGCATCATGTATTTTGTCTGGGCTTTGGCTTGCATGTTTTACGGCTCCTGTTATGCCTTGACCGTGGCGGTCTTTTCCTTGAGCTTGCCCCCGTGGCCGCGGAAGGTTCGGGTGGGCGCAAATTCACCGAGCTTGTGCCCGACCATGTTTTCCGTGACGTATACCGGCACGAACTTTTTCCCGTTATGAACCGAAAAGGTGTGGCCCACGAACTCGGGCATGATGGTGGAACGCCGTGACCAGGTCTTCACGACCTTTTTGTCGTTGACGGCATTCAATTTCATGACCTTTTTTAGGAGGTCATCCGCAACATAGGGGCCTTTTTTAATCGAACGAGCCATTCTTCCTCCGGATTATTTATCGCTGAACCGTTTGATGATGTAGCGCGAGGTGGCCTTTTTGGGGTGGCGCGTCTTTTTGCCCTTGGCCTTTTTACCCCACGGCGACACGGGATGGCCGCCGCCCGAGGTTTTGCCTTCGCCACCGCCCATTGGATGGTCAACGGGATTCATGGCCACACCGCGCACATGCGGCCGCCGCCCCATCCACCGGGAACGGCCCGCGCTGCCAATGACAATACTTTCATGCTCGATGTTGCCCACCTGGCCAATGACCGCCTGACAGTTTCCGTGAATGAGCCGGATTTCGCCGGAAGGCATGCGAACCTGGACCATGTCACCTTCTTTGGACATGATGGTACAATGGTTACCGGCACTGCGCGCCACCTGGCCACCCTTGCCGACCTTCAGCTCGAGGTTATGGATGTCTGTTCCAAGCGGTATTTCTTTGACTGGAAGCGCGTTACCAATTTTGACTGCGGAACCGGCCCCGGACACGATCTGGTCGCCCACCGCAAGCTTGTCGGGTGCGAGGACATAGGCCTTTTCTCCGTCAGGATAGATCAGCAGCGCGAGGCGGGCGCTGCGGTTGGGATCGTATTCAAGGGCCGCCACGCGCGCTGTGAGGCCATGCTTACCACGCACAAAATCAACGATACGATAGCGCTTTTTATGCCCTCCACCACGATGACGCGAGGTCATGATACCCTGTGCGTTTCGACCCCCGGTACGCGTCTTCTTGGAAAGGAGCGACTTTTCCGGACGTTTATCCGTCAGGTCCGAAAAATCGGCCACGGTTTTGTACCGGAGCGTGGGGGTCGTGGGTTTGTACTTTTTAACCGGCATTCGATTATGCTCCTTCGAAAATCGGGATGACGCTGCCCTGTTTCAGTGTTACGATGGCTTTTTTCCAGGATGAGCGTCGGCCGATGTTTTTACCTTGACGCTTGATCTTTCCGAGGACATTCTGCGTTCGGACGCCCTGAACCTTGACACCGAACACCTCTTCGACGGCCTTTTTTATTTCGACCTTGTTGGCATCCGGATGCACCTTGAACGCATAGACGTTCCTCAAGACGCGAAAATGGTTGTTCTTTTCTGTGAGTAAGGGGGACTGGAGAATATCACGTGAAACCATAGGTTAGTCGCTCTCTTTCTCGAGGAACCGTTCCTTGAGGCCCGAAAGGGTCTGACGTGTGACCAGCAGATTGTCCGCGTGCAGTACATCGAACGCATTCACGTTGGTGACCTTGCGGATTTGCGTGAGCTTGATGTTACGGGACGCGAGGAAAAGGTTCTTGTCGTATTTTTCGACCAGGATAAGGTTCTTTTTCTGATAACAGTTGAGCGCCTTGAGAAGGGCCGCGACGGAACTCGTTTTAGGCTTCTCCATGGAAAACCCGTCCAGAATCTTGATTTGGTTTTCAGCGGCCTTGAGGCTCAGGGCATACAGAAAGACCATGCGGCGCTTCTGCTTGGGAAGACGGCTGTAATATTCGTGCGGGCGCGGGGGGAACGCTTTGCCGCCGCGAACCCAGATGGGCGACACGTTGGTACCGGAACGCGCGCGGCCGGTTCCCTTCTGACGCCAGGGCTTGGCACCACTGCCTGAAACCTCGGAACGATTTTTGCCTTTATGCGTCCCCTGGCGTTGGTTGTTGAGATAGGACTTGACATACTCATACACCACGTGATTGTTGGCGCGCGTCTGGAAAATTGCGGCATCGAGCTTTTCGCGGCCGCTTTCTTTGCCTTCTTTTGTGTAAACAATCGCTTCTGCCATGATATTCCTACTTTCCGCCGTTTGTCTTGGTGATATCTACCAGGCTGTTGTTGGCGCCGGGCACGGACCCTTTCACGAGGAGCAGGTTCTTGTCCACCATGATTTTTACGACCTGAAGATTCTTGACTGTCCGGTGAACATTGCCCATTTGACCGGCCATCTTTTTACCCTTCCAGACCTTGGCCGGATCGGAATGGTTGCCGATGGAGCCGGGTTCACGGTGGTTTTTATTACCGTGCGTTTCGCGACCACGCATGAAATGGTGGCGTTTGATGGTACCGGCAAAACCTTTGCCCTTGGATACGGCCGAAACGTCGACAATGGACGCGGTACCAAAAGCCGCAAGATTAAGCTCCTGGCCGACCTGAAAAGCCGCCGCGTCATCGGCGCAGGTCTCGCGAAGGTAACGAACCGGCGCACAATTGATTTTTTTAAAGAGACCTGCCTGCGGACTCCGTATCTTCTTTTCTTTGATGCCACCGAACCCCACCACCAAGGCGCGATACCCGTCGGTCTTGTCCGTTTTGATTTGCATGACACGCGTGGGAAACACCTCCAGCACGGTCACGGGAACCTTCTGCCCCTTCTCATTGAAGAGCGAGGTCATCCCCACTTTTTTTCCGAATACTTTGTTCATAAAGCTGTTTTCCTAATGCGAAATGCCTTTACACTTTGATTTCGACGTCAACCCCTGCCGGAAGATCGAGTTTCATGAGCGAATCGATGGTCTGCGGCGTGGAATCGATGATATCAATGATGCGCTTATGGATTCGCGTCTCGAACTGTTCACGTGACTTTTTATTCACAAAGGGAGACCGAAGCACGGTATAGACCTTCCGCCGCGTGGGCAGTGGCACTGGACCATAGATCCGGGCACCGCTCGTCTTGGCCGTGCGGACGATGTCGGCCGCGGACTTGTCGAGCATGTTGTGATCGAATGACTTTAACTTGATGCGGATTTTTTCTCCAGCCACGTTACCCTCTCCTTACTCGATGATTTCAGTGACCACGCCGGCGCCGACCGTACGGCCGCCTTCGCGGATGGCGAACCGGAGCTCCTTTTCCATGGCGATGTTCGTGATGAGCTCCACGTTGATGTTGGTGTTGTCGCCCGGCATAATC
>JAZDKP010000265.1:0-2263 GCA_043802925.1 Fibrobacterota bacterium
GCGGTCAGCTCTTCATCTGTCAAATCGCCGACCTTTTTGTTCTTGTCAACACCCGAAGCTGCCAGTATTTTTACAGCGCTGGTGCGGCCGATGCCGTAAACATAGGTCAGCCCGATTTCGGACCGTTTGTTATTGGGAATGTCGATACCTGAAATTCGTGCCAAAAGGAACCTCCTTTATCCTTGTCTCTGCTTGTGTTTCGGATTTTTGCTGCAGATCACATACACTCTGCCCTTACGGCGGACCACTTTGCAGTGCTCGCAGATTTTCTTAACGGATGCCTGCACTTTCATCTATCGATCTCCTATTTTTGCCTGTAAATAATACGCCCACGCGTTAGGTCGTAGGGCGACAATTCAACCATCACCTTATCACCCGGAAGAATCCGGATGTAGTGCATCCGCATTTTCCCTGAAATATGCCCGAGGATGCGGTGCCCGTTCTGGATTTCCACCGTGAACGTCGCGTTGGGAAGCGACTCCACAACCGTGCCTTCGAGCGTAATCGGTTCTTCTTTTGCCATTTTTCTATTCTATCGTCAAAATTTCCGCGGCCCCGTTGATGATGGCCACCGTATGTTCAAAGTGAGCCGAGGGTTTCCCATCGAGGGTTACCACGGTCCAACCGTCCGTTAACGTTTTCACCTCGTATCCGCCGGCATTGATCATAGGCTCAATGGCCAGCACCATCCCGTCGCGCAGAACCCCGCCCGCCTCGTTGCTTCGAAAGTTCGGAACCTGCGGGTCCTCGTGCAGGCGCCGTCCGATGCCGTGACCCACGAGGTCGCGCACCGGCATGCAACCCTCACTCGTTACAGTATCTTCAATGGCTGCGGAGATGTCTGCCACGCGGTTTCCGGCACGGGCCGCGCGAATCCCACTGGCCAGCGCACGTTCGGTGACATCCATGAGCCGGCTCTTTTCCTTGCTGACGTTTCCAACCCGGTAGGTCATGGCCGCATCGCCGAAAAAACCATCTTTGAGGACCCCTACGTCGATGGCCACGATGTCACCCTCCGCAAGCTTTCGCCGGCCAGGGATCCCATGCACCACTTCCTCGTTCACCGAAACGCATGATTCGGCGGGATACCCCCGGTAACCGAGGAACGCAGGGGCGGCATCGGCCTCCCGGAGCCACTCGGCGATGCGCGCATTGATATCGCGCGTTACCACACCCGGGGCGATGAGCCCTTTCGCCTTCTTCAGGATGCGGTGCACCACGAGGCAGGAAAGGCGGATTTTCTCAATCTCGTCCCGCGCGTAGAGGTGTATCATACATGTAAAAGAGCGCTTACCCGCGTCGGCCGCGGATTTTCCCCTTTTTCATAAAGCCGTCATAATGGCGCATCATGAGTTGCGACTCGATTTGCTGGATCGTATCGAGCGCGACACCCACCACGATCAGCACACTGGTGCCCCCCAGAAAGAAGGAGACATTAAACATGCTGATGATGGCAAAGGGAACAATGGAAATGAACGCGAGGAAGGTTGCGCCGGGCAAGGTTATCCGAGTCAGAATTTTATCGAGGAACTCAGCCGTATGCTTGCCAGGGCGGATACCTGGAATGAAGCCGCCGCTCTTTTTAAGATTGTCGGCGATATCGACCGGATTGAAAATAATGGCCGTATAGAAATAAGTGAAGAAGATGATAAGCAGGCCGTAGAAAATGTTGTAGACCACAGCGCCGGGTTGGAACCAACTGTTAATGGTCTGTACCGCTTCGATATTTGGCATAAACTGCGCAATGGTGTTGGGTACAAACATAATCGACGATGCGAATATGACCGGGATGACACCCGCAGTATTGACACGGAGCGGAAGGCTGCTGGCCTGCCCCCCGTATACTTTGCGGCCGATTACGCGCTTGGGCGTCTGAATAGGGATTTTGCGGATGCCTTGCGAAACAAGGACAATGAAACCCACCATACCGAAGACGAGGGCCAAAATAATGATTTCCTGAAAGATGGTCCGCGTACCTGCCGAAAGTGCCTGTATCTCTTGAATGACAGCACTCGGCAGCGTGGCGACAATACCGATGTAAATAATAAGGGAAATGCCGTTCCCGATACCACGCGCGTTAATCTGCTCACCCAACCACATGATAAAGATGGTGCCTGTGGTAAGGATGAGCATAGTCAATATCTTGAAACCCATACCTGGAAAAAGTACGACACCTTGCCCTGATTTGGTCTGAATGCTTTCGAGAAAGACCGCGATACCAAAAGCCTGGATGGCGGAAAGGAGTACCGTTCCATAGCGTGTG
>JAZDKP010000266.1:0-9377 GCA_043802925.1 Fibrobacterota bacterium
GATTATGCCGGGCGACAACACCAACATCAACGTGGAGCTCATCACGAACATCGCCATGGAAAAGGAGCTCCGGTTCGCCATCCGCGAAGGCGGCCGTACGGTCGGCGCCGGCGTGGTCACTGAAATCATCGAGTAAGGAGACGAAGCAAGGTGAGAGACTTAATTACACTTGAATGCACCGTGTGCAAGCACCGGAATTATGCGGGCGACAAAAGCAAGCGTCTGCATCCGGAACGCGTGGAGCGCAAAAAGTTTTGTCCTAACTGCAACAAGCGCACCCCGCACAAGGAAACAAAATAACCAAAAGGGGACTTAGGCTTGTAGCTCAATTGGTAGAGTAGTGGTCTCCAAAACCATTGGTTGGGGGTTCGAGTCCCTCCAGGCCTGTTTTAAAAAAGCATGAACGCAATCATTACATATTTCAATAACGTGGTGGCCGAGCTTAAAAAAGTGGTCTGGCCGACCCGCGATATGCTGGTCGCTTCCACCCTTATGGTCATCATCATCAGCCTTATCTTCGCCATCTATATCCTTGGCGTCGACAAGCTGTTAAGTCTTGTTGTCGGGCTAATCTTAGAGTAGGAATTCCGTCATGGCTAAAAAATGGTACGTTGTCCATACGCTGTCAGGCCAGGAAGGCAAAGTCAAGGAACAGCTCGAGCATCAGATTGCTGTCGAAAAGCTCGGTGACTTCTTCGGCCAAATCCTGCTTCCTACGCAGGAAGTGCTTTCCATTAAAAAAGGAAAAAAGGTAACGCATACCAAGAAGTTTTTCCCAAGCTATCTTATTATCGAGATGGAGCTTACGCGCGAAACAACACACCTTGTCACGGATATGCCGGGGGTTACAAATTTTGTGGGCGGACGCACACCCCAGTCACTTCGTGAAGACGAGGTTGTCCGGCTTCTCAATCAGACCGACCCTGCTAAGCGAAAGCAGGCTTCGGATATTCCCTACCTTATCGGCGATGCGGTTAAAATCAAAGACGGTCCGTTCCATGATTTTGACGGAACGGTCGATGAAATCTCCATGGAAAAGGGCAAAATCAAGGTCATGGTCAGTGTTTTTGGCCGTTTAACGCCGGTCGAACTCGATATCCTGCAGGTCGTCCCCCTGTAATATCATAACATTGAAGGAAGGTTATCGTGGCAAAAAAAGAAGTCGCAAAAATCAAACTCCAGATCCCAGCCGGTTCGGCCAATCCTGCGCCGCCCGTCGGCTCCGCTCTCGGTCCCCACGGAGTTAACATCATGGAGTTCTGCAAGTCCTTCAACGCCAAAACGCAGGCGGAAAAAGGACTGCTCATCCCGGTCATCATTACGGTCTATGCCGACCGTTCGTTCACCTTCATCACCAAGACCCCGCCCGCCTCGATCCTGCTCAAAAAAGCCGCCAAGGTCGAATCCGGTTCCGCGGAACCCAACCGTAACAAGGTCGGCAAGGTCACGGAAAAGCAGGTTCGCGAAATTGCGGAACTGAAAATGAAGGATCTCACGGCCGCGAGCATCGAGACCGCAATGTCTATGATTAAAGGGACGGCCCGCAGCATGGGTCTCGAAGTTGTTTCGTAAAAGAATTAGGGAAGGAAATACGGTATGCATCATTCCAAGCGTATGAAAGAGGTTCTGTCCATGGTTGACCGGAACAGGGAATACCCCATCGAGGAAGCCCTTAAAGTCCTCAAGGAAAATAAAAAGACAAAGTTCGACGAGTCCGTCGATATCGTGGTCCGCGTGGGCGTCGATCCCAAAAAGTCTGACCAGGCCATCCGCGGTTCCGTAAGCATGCCGAGTGGTCTCGGAAAAAAGGTCCGCGTTCTTGTCTTTGCGAAGGGAGAAAAGGCCGGGGAGGCCACCGCCAGCGGCGCCGATTTTGTGGGCGCCGAGGATCTCGCGGAGAAAATCACGGGCGGTTGGCTCGATTTTGACGTTGCCGTGGCCACGCCCGACATGATGAAAGTCATCGGTAAACTCGGTAAAATCCTGGGAACCCGCGGCCTCATGCCCAACCCCAAAACCGGTACGGTCACGCTCGATGTCGGTAAGGCGGTCAAGGAAATAAAATCCGGCAAGGCCGATTTCCGGTTGGATAAGGCGAGCAACATTCACGCGTGCGTGGGCAAAATCTCCTTTGAGGTTCCGGCGCTGGTCGAAAACATCCGCGCGTTCATCCATGCGCTCATCAAGGCCAAACCCGCGTCCGCCAAGGGTGTTTACCTCCGTAAAATCAGCATCAGCACCACCATGGGTCCGGGCGTAAAGCTTGACCGGGCTTTTGTCGAGGCGGCTTAAAAACGTTTGCGATCATTTTTTGAGGTGAAATCATGAAGAAGAGTGTACTGGAAGAAAAAGAAAAGAACGTCCTGGCGGTCGCCAAAAAGATTGAACGCGCTTCCGCAGTTTATCTGGTCGACTACCTCGGACTCACGGTCGAGGAGGTTAACGAACTTCGCGCCCGGCTCCGGTCCGAAAAAATCGTCTACAAGGTCATGAAGAACACTCTGGTGGCGCGGGCCTTCAAGGCGCGTCCCGGTGTCACGGGTCTTGAAAAATATCTGCCCGGCCCCACGGCGGTGGCCATCAGTGCGGCTGACGAAATCGCACCCGCCCGTATCATCTCTGAATTTTCAAAAAAGCAGAAGAATAACCTGCCACGCTTCAAGGCGGTGGTATTGGGTGACACGGTGTTTGACGAAAAGCAGATCGCGCAACTGTCCAAGCTTCCGGGCAAGCGCGAACTGCTTTCCATGCTCGCGAGCGCGCTCAATGCGCCTCTGGTCAAGTTTGCCGGTACCTTGCAGGCACTCGTCACGCAGGTGGCGTACGCGGTCAACGCCGTTAAAGAGAAAAAAGAAAACGAACAAAAATAAAATCGTCACAGTATAAAAAACAAAAAGGAGGTTCCCGTGGCTGCTCTGACCAACGAAGAAATCATTGAGGCGATTGCCAATAAAACGGTTCTGGAGCTTTCCGAACTCGTAAAGGCCATCGAGGTCAAGTTTGATGTCAAGGCGTCCGCGCCCGCGGCCATGGCCGCGATGCCGGCTGGCGGAGGCGCTGCCGGCGCCGCTGCGGTCGAGGAGCAGACCGAGTTCAATGTGATGCTTGAGGACATCGGCCCCAACAAGATTAAGGTCATCAAGGTCGTCCGCGAACTGACGGGTCTGGGGCTCAAAGAAGCCAAGGACCTTGTCGAGGCCGCGCCCAAGGCCGTCAAGGAAGGTATCCCCAAGGCGGAGGCCGAAGACGTCAAGAAAAAGATCGAAGCCGAAGGCGCAAAAGTCTCCATCAAGTAAGCGCGGTCGGCGCATCCACGCGCCGGTTTTTCGGTTTTTTAACCGCGAGTGGCGGCGGCATCAATCCTTTTGTCTGAAAGGAACGGAATGGGTGAACGAATTTCCTATGCGCGTATCAAGAACCAGGCTGAAATCCCGAATCTGCTGAACGTTCAGCTCGATTCGTACCGTGATTTTCTCCAGGCCGAGAAACGGCCGAGCGAACGCAAAAAGACCGGGTTGCACGGTGTGTTCAGCGAAATTTTTCCGGTGGCCGACCTCAAGGGCAATTTCTCACTCGAATATGTTGAGTATTCATTGGGTGTACCCAAGTACTCCATCGCCGAATGCAAGGAGCGTGACATGAGTTACGCGGTCCCGCTCAAGGCCGTCCTCAGTCTCGTTTCCTACGAAAAGGACGGCGACACGCGGCGATTCAAGGAAAAGATAACCAACGAAGTCTATCTCGGCGAGGTGCCCTATATGTCCGAGACCGGGACCTTCGTCATTAACGGCGCGGAGCGCGTCATCGTCAGCCAGCTTCACCGCTCCCCGGGCGTCTTCTTCGACCAGGAGACCGGCGTTTCCGATCACCGCCAGCTCAAGGGGCGCATTATTCCCTTCAAGGGCGCCTGGCTCGAGTTCATCATCACCTATCGCAACATCATTTACATCAGCATCGACCGCCGCCGTAAGTTTCCGGCCACTACGTTCCTGCGGGCGCTGGGTTTCGCCAAAAATATCGACATTCTCAACCTCTTCTACGCGCACGAAACGGTCAAACTCTCCGACAAGACCAAGGAAACTCTCCTGGGCCGTGTCCTTGCCGAGCCCGTGGTTGACAAGGAAAGCGGTGAAATCATCGCGGACGCGGGCGATGTTCTTGCCGAAGACAAGCTGGATCTCGTGCTTAAGCAGAACGTCAAGAGTTTGGCGCTCATCGTGGGCGACGCCGTGGCCGAGTCTGCGGTTCTCAATACGCTCAGCAGCGATCCCATCAAAACCGAAGAAGAGGCGCTCATTTATATCTATTCACAGATCCGGACGGGTGAACCTCCGAACCTCGAAACTGCCCGCCAGTTTTTTCAGCGGCTTTTCTTCGATCCCAAACGATACGATCTTGGAAACGTTGGGCGCTACAAGCTCAATCAGAAGCTCTGGAGCAATCAAACCGAAAAAGCCGTTAATCTTACTGTCAAGGATATCGCCGAGACGGTCAAGTACCTGGTCCGCCTCTATGAGGGGGTTCAGGGCTTTGCACTCGACGACATCGATCACCTGGGCAACCGCCGTGCGCGCACCGTCGGAGAGCTGTTGACCGGCCAGTTCGAAGCCGCGTTTCTCCGTATGGCACGGACCGTGCGCGAGCGCCTTTCCATCCGCGATACCGAAACCATCACGCCCAAGGACCTCATTAATGCGCGCACGGTCACCACGGTCATCGGCGCCTTTTTCGGCAGCAGCCAGCTTTCGCAGTTTCTCGACGAAACCAACCCCCTGGCCTCGCTGACGCACAAACGCCGTATCAGCGCGCTCGGGCCGGGCGGCCTTTCGCGCGACCGCGCGGGCTTTGAGGTGCGCGATGTGCACCATTCGCATTATGGTCGTTTCTGCCCCATCGAAACGCCTGAAGGACCGAATATCGGCCTCATTTCGTCCCTCTGCACCTATGCGGGCTTCAACCAGTACGGATTCCTCGAAACACCTTATTTTGTCGTGAAAAACGGCAAGGTCACCGAGGAGATTGTGTTCCTGTCCGCCGACGAAGAAGACAAATATGCCATTGCGCAGGCCAATGCCGCTCTTACCGAAGATAAAAAGTTTGCCACGCCCACGGTCCTTTGCCGTCAACGGGGTGACTTTCCGTTCCTGACTCCCGATAAAATTGACTTCGTGGATGTATCACCCAAACAGATGGTGAGCGTGGCCGCGGGTCTCATTCCTTTCCTCGAGCACGACGATGCCAACCGCGCGCTCATGGGTTCCAACATGCAGCGCCAGGCCGTGCCGCTCCTTGTGCCGCAGTCGCCCGTGGTGGGCACCGGTCTCGAAGGCAAGGCGGCCTACGATTCCGGCGTTCTCGTGCTTGCCAGGCACGCGGGTGTGGTCGAACGCGTCAATGCCGATAAAATTGTCGTGCGCCGCAAAGACAAGGGCAAAGGAGAGGAGTCCGACGGCCTCGATTTCCCCGAATTCGACAACTACGTCTTACGCAAGTTCCAGCGCAGCAACCAGGACACCTGTTTTAACCAGAAACCAGTGGTGGAGGCCGGCCAAAAGGTCAAGGCCGGCGATGTGCTGGCCGATGGTCCCGGTACCGAGCAGGGCGAGCTCGCGCTGGGCCGCAATGTCCGTGTCGCGTTCATGCCCTGGGGAGGTTATAATTTCGAGGACGCCATCATCCTCAGCGAAAACCTGCTCAAGGACGATGTCTTCACCTCCCTTCATATCGAAGAGTTCCAGGTCGAGGTTCGCGATACCAAACGCGGTCCCGAAGAAATCACGCGTGAAATCCCCAACATCAGCGAAGAAGCGCTTAAAAACCTCGATGAAAACGGCATCGTGCGTACGGGGGCCGAGGTCGAACAGGGGGACATCCTGGTCGGCAAGGTCACGCCGCGCGGTGAAACGGAGCTCTCACCCGAAGAACGTCTTTTGCGCGCTATCTTCGGCGAAAAAGCAAGCGACGTCAAGGACTCCTCGCTGCGTGTCCCGCCGGGCGTCAAAGGCATCGTCCTTGATACCCGCTCCTTCTCGCGCAAGGACCGCAGCCGTGGCGCAAAGAAGAAAGACAAGCAGCAGATCGAAAACCTGCAGTCCGAAATCGGAAAGCAAATCGAGCAGATCAAGGCCATCCGGGACAAAAAGATGCTCGAACTGCTGAAGGGGGAGTCGCTCTGCGAAGTTCGCGATCCCGAAACCAACGAGATCATCCTCAAGGGTGGAACCAAGTTTGGCCACGATGCGCTTCGTAAGTTCGACTTCACCCGCTTCCTTACCACCAGTGACCTGGTGGAGGACCGTCGTCTCAACAACAAGGCCAAGGAACTGCTGCATGTGGCCAACCGTAAAATCCTCGAGTTCGAGGAGCGGTTGGAAAAGGAAATCGATAAAATTGTTCGCGGCGACGAACTCAAGCCGGGGGTGCTTCAACTTGTCAAGGTCTGGGTCGTCAAAAAGCGAAAGGTCTCCGTGGGCGATAAAATGGCGGGCCGCCATGGCAACAAGGGCGTCATCTCCAAAATCGTCCCTCAGGAAGACATGCCCTACATGGCTGACGGAACGCCCGTTGACATCATCCTGAACCCTCTCGGCGTCCCCTCGCGTATGAACGTGGGGCAGATCCTCGAGACCCACATGGGGCTTGCCGCCCACGCACTCGGGATCAAAATCGACACTCCGGTCTTTGACGGTGCCACTGAAACGGACGTCAAGGAACTCCTGAAAAAGGCCGGCATGCCGCTTTCGGGCAAAATGCGGCTTTTCGACGGTCGCACGGGCGAACCCTTCGACAACGAGATAGCGGTGGGGCAAATCTACATCATGAAACTCTCGCATTTGGTCGACGACAAAATCCACGCCCGTTCCATCGGCCCCTATTCCCTTGTCACACAGCAACCGCTGGGCGGCAAGTCGCAGTTCGGAGGCCAACGCTTCGGTGAAATGGAAGTATGGGCGCTCGAGGCCTACGGAGCGGCTTACACACTGCAGGAGCTGCTTACCGTCAAGAGCGATGATGTGGTCGGCCGTTCTCGCATCTACGAGGCCATCGTCAAGGGCGAAAACACGCCGCGTCCCGGCGTGCCCGAATCCTTCAATGTGCTCGTAAAGGAGATTCAAGCCCTGGGTCTTGATATGCGGGTCGAAGAAGAAGCCTGATGCGCGATCTTAATAATGAATAAAAACCGGCGCGTTGATTATATCGTCAACGGATAGGAGGATTTCCTTTGGCCAAAATGCAGCAATATAAGCCGAAAAAGCTCAGCAAAATCAGCATTCAGATCGCTTCCCCGGAGACCATCCGGAGTTGGTCGTTCGGCGAGGTCGTCAAGCCGGAGACCATCAACTACCGTTCTTACAAGCCGGAAAAGGACGGTTTATTCTGTGAAAAAATCTTTGGACCGGTCAAAAACTGGGAGTGCAGCTGCGGCAAGTACAAGCGCATCCGCTATCGCGGTGTGGTGTGCGATCGCTGCGGTGTCGAAGTCACGCATTCGCGCGTGCGGCGTGAGCGCATGGGCCATATCGAACTTGCAGTCCCCATCGCGCATATCTGGTTTTTCAAGTCCATGCCCAGCAAAATCGGCTACCTTCTCGGCATGAGCACGCTGACCCTCGAAAAGGTCATCTATTATGAAAATTACGTGGTTCTTGAGCCCGGCGACTCCGGCAAGGCGAAAAAAGAGCTCATCAACGAGGAGGAATATACAAACCTTCTGAGTGCGGGTAAAAAGTTCAAGGCCGAAATGGGTGCGGGCGCGCTCCGCGTGCTCCTGAACGAGCTCAAACTTGACGATCTTTCACTCGTACTGCGCCGTATCGTAAAGTCCGCCAGTTCCGAACAGCGCAAGGCCGATGCCATCAAGCGCCTTAAAGTCGTCGAGGCCTTCCGCATGTCCAGCAACCGGCCCGAGCATATGATAATGGACGTCCTGCCGGTTATCCCGCCGGACCCCGTCCGCTGGTTCCGCTCGAAGGCGGCCGTTTCGCCACCTCCGACCTCAACGACCTCTACCGCCGCGTTGTCAATCGCAACAACCGCCTTAAAAAGCTTATCGAAGTGCAGGCCCCCGAGGTCATCCTCCGCAACGAAAAGCGGATGCTCCAGGAGGCCATCGACGCGCTGTTTGACAACAGCCGCCGTACCTATACGCTCCGCGGTGAGGGCAAAGCCCCGCTCAAATCCCTCGGCGAACTGCTCAAGGGAAAACAGGGCCGTTTCCGCCAGAACCTGCTGGGGAAGCGCGTTGACTATTCCGGCCGTTCGGTCATCGTGGTGGGACCGGAGCTCAAAATCCACCAGTGTGGTCTCCCCAAAAACATGGCACTCGAACTTTACAAACCGTTTATCATCCGCAAGCTCGAAGAAAAGGGCTATGTCCAGACCATCAAGTCCGCAAAAAAGTTCGTGGAGCGCGAGCGTCCCGAGGTGTGGGACATTCTCGAGGAAATCATCGAAGACCATCCTGTGCTGCTCAACCGCGCGCCGACACTGCACCGGCTGGGTATCCAGGCCTTCTATCCCGTGCTGATAGAAGGCAAGGCGATCCGTCTGCATCCGTTCGTGTGCGCGGCGTTTAACGCCGATTTTGACGGCGACCAGATGGCGGTCCACCTTCCGCTCTCGTACGAAGCGCAGATGGAGGCGCGGCTCATCATGCTGTCCGCGCACAATATTCTGCACCCGGCGAGTGGCCTGCCGTTGGCGGTGCCCAGCCAGGACGTGGTTATCGGCTGTTACTATCTGACCAAAGAAAAGCCCACCCGTAAAAAAACCGGCAAGGGCCCGGACAACATATTTTGTGACGTCAACGATGTCGTGCTTGCGCTCGATCATGGTGCCATCACGCTTCACGAGCCCGTCAAGTATCAGACCCGGCAGGGTGACATTGTCCGTACCACGCCCGGACGCATTGTATTCAACGAGGTCGTGCCCGACGAAATCGGCTATGTCAACGATACCATGAACAAGAAAAAAATCATCGATATCGTGGCGCGTTTCCACAACAAGGCGGGCAACAGCCGGACCTGCCAGTTCCTCGACAAACTCAAGGAACTCGGTTTCGAGTACGCCACAAAGGCCGGCGTCACGGTCTCGGTCGACGACCTCCTCATCCCCAAGGAAAAAGAGGGGATGATCGTCACCTCCAAAAAGAATGTCGACCAAATCAACAAACAGTATATGAAAATGGTCATCACCGATTCCGAGCGGTACAACAAGGTCATCGATATCTGGACGCACACGACCACCGAAGTGGCGGAGGTGCTCTTCAATCAACTCTCCGAGGACCGCGACGGATTCAACCCGGTGTTCATGATGGCCGATTCCGGTGCGCGCGGCAGCAAGGACCAGATCAAGCAGCTGGCCGGCATGCGCGGTCT
>JAZDKP010000267.1:0-20223 GCA_043802925.1 Fibrobacterota bacterium
CCCTCTCTCTGCGAGAGAGGGGGGAAGGGGGGGGTGAGTTGGTCGATTAATTATATTTCCCTCATGAACACAAACATCAAACTCACCCGCACCGTGGCCGCGGCGGGCTGCGCGGCCAAGCTGGACCCCGGCATTCTCGCGGACCTTCTGGGCAGCGTCGATGTCCCGGTCAATGGCAACCTGCTGGTGGGCATCGAGAAATTCGACGACGCGGGGGTCTACAAGCTCACCGATGACATCGCCCTCGTCCAGACACTCGACTTCTTCACCCCTATCGTGGATGACCCTTTCCTGTTTGGCATGATTGCAGCGACCAACGCCTTGAGCGACGTGTACGCCATGGGCGGTGAGCCGCTCACGGCCATGAACATCGTCTGCTTTCCCTCGGCCACCATGGACAAAAGCGTGCTCGCTGAAATCGTCAAGGGCGGTATTGAAAAAATACGCGAAGCCGGCGCGGTGCTGGCGGGCGGCCACTCCATCATGGACACGGAAGTCAAGTACGGGCTCTCCGTGACCGGGCAGGTGCACCCGCTGAAGATATGGAAGAACTCCACGGCGCGTGTCGGCGACAAAGCGATTCTCACAAAACCGCTGGGCTGCGGGGTCCTAAGCACCGCGCTCAAGCAGGAGAAAATCAACGAAGCGGAGGCGCGCGAGGCGTTCGCCTCCATGGCATTATTGAATAAAAGCGCCAAGCGCATCATCGAAAAATACCGGGTTCGCGCATGCACGGATGTCACGGGCTTCAGCCTCATGGGCCATGGCCTCGAAATGGCCGAAGGGTCGGGCCTGTGCCTGCGCATCGACGCCTCGGCCGTACCGGTGATGGACGGGGTCCTGGAACTTATCCGCGCCGGCGCGGTTCCGGGCGGCACCCGGCGCAATATGAAATACTATCAGCCGCGCACATCCATTCCCGCCTCCCTGGCCCTTCCGTTGGAAATTCTATTTGACCCCCAGACCTCGGGCGGCCTCTTGGCCGCGCTGGCGCCGGAAGACGCGGAGGCCTGCGTCCGGGAACTCCGGGCCGCGGGGCTTGCCAAGGCTGCGATGGTCGGGGAGTTTTTCGGGCGCGCTGAAAAAGCGCTTATTTTGCGCTGAACTTTGCGAGCTTTTCCTTGAGCAGGGCGGGGTTCAGCGGCTTGACCATGTAATCGTCAGCTCCGCTTTCCATGGCTTCCTGCACGCTTTTGTTGTGTTCTTCCACGGTCAGCATGATGACCGGGATGGATTTGTATTTTGGATTATGCTTGACAATGCGAAGGACGTCGAGACCGGAGAGGCCTTCCATGTGCCAGTCGAGAAGCACGAGGTCCACGCCCCCCTTGTCCAGTTCGCCCAGCGCCGCGTCCCCGGAATTGCGGATCACAAGGTCGCGCTCGTTCAGGGCGTGAAGTTCCTTCTGAATAATGCTCCGCATGGTGGCGGAATCGTCGACAACAAGAATTCTCATACGGCGTTAATATAATTGAAAAACACGAAAAACAAAAGGGGTTGCGCGAAACGCCAGCCATGACAGCACAGGGGGTAACGGAATCAGGATGGGTTCACTTTTTAGGGCTTTTGGTTTTACAGGTTTTCGTTTTCAGCTTCCGTTTTATTTCCGGTTAATCCTGAATTCCCGCATCTTCCGGTAGAAAGTGGCCCGGGACATCCGGGCCTCCCTGGCGGCCCAGTCCACGATGTTGTTGTTTTTCTTGAGAAGGGAGAGGATATGTTCTTTGCGGAAGGCCCTGGAAATGCCGAAGGGGATGGCGCTCAATGAAGGTTCCCCGGACCGAAGGGGGGACGACGGGGAGGGAGCGGCAGGAAGGTCGATGTGTTTTATTTCTATCTGTTTGTCGATGCAGAACAGCACGGCCCGTTGCATGACATTTTCCAGTTCGCGGATATTTCCCGGCCAGTCATAGGCGAGCAGCTTCTGGAACGCTTCCGGGGAGATGGCTTCGATGGATCGGTTAAAGGTGTAATTGTATTCCTTCAGGAAATAGATGGCAAGATGGGGGATGTCTTCCCTGCGTGCGGACAATGGCGGGAGTTTCAGGTAAACGGTGTTCAGCCGGTAATAGAGGTCGGACCGGAACTTTTTCTCCTCCACCAGGTTCCGGAGCGAGGCGTTGGTGGCCGTGATGATTCGCGTATTCACCTTGATCCGCTTGTTGCCGCCAATGCGTTCGATGGTGAGGTCCTGGAGGAACTGGAGAAGTTTGATCTGGACCTCCATGGAAAGGTTTCCGACTTCATCCAGGAAAAGGGTGCCCCCGTCCGCTTCTTCGAATTTACCGAGCCGCTGTTTGATGGCGCCGGTAAAGGCCCCTTTTTCAAACCCGAACAACTCGCTTTCAAGGAGGGTCCCCGGCAGCAGGGAACAGTCGACTTTGATGAAAGGCCCGGTGTTGTAAGGGCTGTTCTTGTGGATGAAATAAGCGAAGATTTCCTTCCCGGTGCCGGTGTCGCCTTCAATCAGGATGGACACCGGGGATTGGGCGGCAATGCGCGCTTTTTCCGTCAGACGTATCATGTCGGGACTGGTGCCCACCATGTTCTTCTGTTCCAGGGAAAGGCGGGCGATGATGCTTTTGTATTTGTCGAGTTCGTGGTCGCTCTTTTCCTTTTGCGCTTCCAGGGTCTGGATGCTCTGCTTGAAGCGGGTCACATCATAGAACATAAATGCGTAATAAAAATGGCTCCCGACCTTGGAAAAGCCCTGCTCCACCAGGGAGTGAAAGCGGAAGAGATTGTCCGTGTTGTTTTGTATCCGGCATTCATTGGCCAGGGAGGCGGGGTCCCGCTCCTTTTGCTGGGAATAGAGAATCATTTTCTGGAGCGTGAAATCATCCCCGGCGCCGTAAAACAGGTACTGGTTCCCGTTCTCGTTTTCATTGATTTCAAACTCCGTGAACCCGATTTTAAAATCATTGTTGATGAAAAGGGCGAGGCAGGTTCCCCTCCTGAAAATTTCAACGGTATAGACTCCGGGGCCGAACGCATCCCCGGTTTTTCTCCGGTGGATGAGCTCCCCGTGCCGCTTGATGAAATAGTGCCCGGAAGAAGCTTCATGGCCAAAGAGGTATCCGTTCAGGTCAGGAAAAAATTGTTGGATTTCGCTTTCGCCGCATAGAATGAGCTTGGGCAATTCTCCGGATCGTATTTCGAGCTGGACCTTCAGACGGAAATCCGCCTGCTTGAAGTTAAACGGGACATGAAGCGGGAGCAGTTTACAGGTTATTCGTTCCGAGGAATCCGTTCCGGCAATGAGGAAAATGTCTTTTTCCTGCCAGGGACCTGCCGGCATTCCCGTCCTGTGCGGGCGCTGTTCGGAATGAAATTCCATCCAGGGGGAGCGGTAGTGCGGAAGGTAATACGCGTCGTCGCTTCGAAACGTACGGATGGGATTGGGAGCAAGGACCGCCTCCGCGGACTTGCCGAGAAAGTCAAAGGGGATTTTTGTCCCGGCGTTAAGGAGCGTGAAAAAACTTTTATTAAATCCCTGCACACGCCCTTCCGCATCCAGCATGACAATCGGCTGATGTTTAAAAACCGAGGCGCGTATAAAAAAGGAATTGTAAATGAGGACGCCGAATCGGCCGAAATTTTCGATTTGAAGAAGGATAAGGTGGGTGAAAGGAAGTTCTGAAAAAAAATCAAAAGCGAGATCAAATCCTTCATAAATGTTTTTTGAGCGAAAAGCGCGGGTCAAATCGAAAAAGCCCTGGAACTCCCGTTTATCAGAAATACGGATGAAGCGTTCCGGAAGGGGGGGGGATTCCGGAATATGATAGAATTCGGCAAGGTTGCGGTTGATGAGCAAATCAAAATTAAAATTGTACCGATTTTCCTGGTAAAGTATTTCGCCCACATTGCCCTGTTCATCCATGGAAACGAAGATTCCCATGAATCGCAATTGAGTGAGATATCCTCTGAGGGACATAAGAATTGGGATGTCGGCGAGAATCTTATTCATGTTTTATTTCTGTCTCATAAATGTATAATTAATTATCCGATTAAGTTTCAAGATGTTTTTTTTAATATAACTTTTTATAGTAATAATTTTTCGTGGTGCTGCAACAGCATGTAATAGATAGCGTTATGATAACATTTGTCAATGCGTATTGATTTGTTGTCTCTTTTTTGTATTATATTTTAGTTTAAATGACTCTGTTTTATCATTAAAGTCATATTTTGTTTATTATCATGCTGTTGATAGAAGTTCGTTGTTGGAGCGCGTTTTTTGCATAGCATAATTGAAGCTATTATTATTTATTGACAATCTTTTTTTATTGTGGAGGGGATATGATGAATCGCCTGTTTTTCGCACTCTGGATATTCTCCATTCCGCTATATTCAAATGTAATTCTTTCTCTCACGGAACCGATTGGGGTCGCCCGTGTCAATGAACCTGTCACGAGCGGCGTTCCCCTTGCCAAATCGGACAATGTCCTTACCACCGAAAATATGGGACTCTTCCTGAACGGGGTCGAGGTGCCCTGTCAGTTTGTGGTGACATCACGGTGGAACGGCCTGGTCAGCGATGCGGCCAAACCCATCCGTTGGGTCCTGCTCGATTTTAATGCGGACGTGCCGGCCAACGGCACGGCTCAATATGAATTTCGGCCCCAGGGCGGCAGCGGAAACGCTTCCGGGACCCTTTTAAGCCACGAGGAAACCAGCAGCGAACTGACGGTACATACGGGAAAAATCGATTTGGTCTTCAATAAGGACCGGTTCAATTTCCTTTCCCGCGTGACCGATGGAACCCATACCTGGGTGAATGCCGGAAGCGGGGCCGGGGGTGCTGACATCACGATGCCGGACAACACGGTGTTCAAGAGTGTCTTTGACCAACCGGACAGCGTGACTGTGGAACAGGAGGGTCCCAAGCGGCTGGTGGTGAAGGTGAAGGGCTCTTTCCGCAGTTCAGACAACGGGACACTGCTGAATCCGGATGGGGGGCGGGGTTGGGTAAATTACACCCTTCGTCTGTACGCCTATGATAACCAGGATTTTGTCCGGATGTTCTTCACACTTGAAAATAATGGAGAGGGCGCCTGGCACACGGGAGTCATTAGCCAGAGTACGGCTCAAAACCTGGTGTTTGATAATTTAAAGTTGAAGATGGCCACCTCCTTTTCCGGAAACCGGACCGTGGTGACCGAAAAGGGGTCCGCTGCCTATGCAAGCAATGAAACCTTTTCGCTTCGGCAGGATCATAAAATCGTGAATTACTATAAGGAAAGCAGCAACCTGAAATATCGTATTTCAAAAAACGGCATTCCTGTGGACAGCGGTTCCCGTTCCGCGGGCTGGGCGGAGGTCAACAACGGAAGCCTGGGCATGATGGTCGGGGTGCGCCATTTTTGGCAGAATTATCCGCTGGCAATAAGCGAAGGAAACGGGGCGCTCAGCTTGGATTTTCTGCCCACCTTCACGAATGAATACACCTTTTGGGAAACCAACGACTATTTTTTCCGCGGCGGCCTCTACAAGACATGGGAATGCATGATGCGTTTTTATACCGGCGCAGCGGATCCGGCGGTCACGGCCCGCGTAACCGCCGGACTCAATGAGCCGCTCTTTGCCCTGGCGCCCGCGCGATATTATATCAACACCCGCGCCTGGGGCATGATTGGCGCGGCCGGTCAAACCAGCCTCGACCCGGATCAGAATGAGGCCTTTCAACGGTTTGAACAGCTTCAGGTTGTCAAAATCGATTCCACGGCCGGTACCACGACCAATGCTTGCGGCCTTCAATGGGCGGCCGAACGCCGCGCCGTCCAGTATGGCGGGGAGGCCGATTGGTACAGCTGGAAAAACTACGGCGACATTCCCTGGGCCGATGGTTACAGCGGCGGCCACTACGATTGGAACCATTCGCTGCTCCTGCATTATCTGCGCACCGGGAACCGGAAATTCTTTGACATGGGCGTCGCCATGGTCAAGCACCGCTATGACATCGATCAGACCCATGATTTCAATGGTCACTCCAGGGCGACCAAGTTTTTGGAAGTCTATGAAAAGGATGACCACGGGACCAACCGTTCCTGTCCGGATTGCGTGCAGATTCCGGTCCCGTCCCATACCTGGAGCGAGGGAGTGTGGCTCTATTATCTCCTGACCGGCGACCTGCAGGCCCGTTTGGCGGGTGAGTTGACCGCGACCGCCATGCTTCAGCTCTGGGGACCCGGAGGATATAATGGCGATGTGGTGAACGGCCAGATCCTCCCGCCCGATGACCAGGTGGAAATCCGCCACCAAAGCTGGTCCATCGTGAACCTTTTGGCTGCTTACCGGGTGACCGGAAAACCGGAATACCTCGCGGTGGCAAACGGTCTCTGCATGAACAGCATTCTTCCATTGGAGCAGAAGTATGGCGGTTTTGGATGCATCAATGCGGACACGACCTCCACGGAAGTCCTGATGGCAACCTATGCCAGCTACGGGTTGATTCGGCTGCATGATGAAACCGGTGATCCGGCGGTGTTGGCCTTGCTTCAACGCATGTGGGCCTGGCTGCCCCACCATCGCCACATGGGGGGCGGAGTCATGGAAGGCGGGCTGTATTGGCCGTTGTGGGTTCGCTCTTTTGTCAAGGACAACAATCCCAGCACGGAAACCTATATCAACTGCAATTTTGGGTACTTCTGGGCGGATGCGGGCGCCTACATTTATAAAAACACGGGGGACACGGCCGCGCTCCGTATCGCCCGGCGGATGTTTCGCGACGGAACTTTCTACTGGGAGTGGGCTGCGGAAGCGGCCACGGACGGCGGAATTAAAGATACCCGGATTGATCCCGCTTCCCGTAATCCTATCCGCTTAATCAGCGGCATGTGGGCTTATACCGCCTCCAAGAATCACGGCTACATCGGGAAAGGCATGGAAGTCTATCTGTTCGTTGAGGATTCCCTATCGGGCGGGGGAACCGGCACACAACAGACATCCCTGGAAAAAGAGGCGGAACCCGCGGTGGATATTTCCCCGAATCCTTTCAACCCGGAAACCCGTTTTGTCTTCAATCTGGCGTCAACACAGAATGTCAAGGTCATGATTTACTCGATTTCCGGTAAATTAGTCGAACAAATCATCAATGATAAGCTGCAGCCCGGATGCCACCGATTGACTTGGTCGCCCAAGGCCAAGGGCGCGAGTTCGGTATATTTGGCCAAAATCGCCATTGGAAAAAAGAGTCTTTACCGGAAAATAGTGATGATAAAATAAGCGGCCGCCTTGATAGGAGGAACCATGTTAAAAACAGAATCCTACACTGAACAGCTTTCCATGGTTCGCCCCACTCTTGACGATTTGCACTGGATTCCCAGGCTGCCGGATGAGTGGAACCTGCAAAAGGCCGGGCAGGGGCATCGGAAGGGAATTGCGGATTTGCTGGCCGCCGTATTTTCGGGGCTAACCTGGACACAGGAGGAGGTCGATGCGAAACTGCTGAAAGCGCCGGACGTGCCGGAAACCGTGGTGGTGACCGCAACGGACGGAAGTGTGGCGGCAACCGCCAGCCTGCAGGTGAATGCCGTACATCCCGGCATGGCGGTATTGCATTGGGTCGCCTCCCATCCCAACCACCGCGGCAAGCAGCTGGGAAGTATCGTCACCTTGGCTGTGTTATACGCCGGAAGGAACCGGGGAATGAAAGGCTCATTTCTTCTGACGGACGATTTCCGGCTTCCAGCCATCCGAACCTATTTAAAACTGGGTTACCTGCCCGTTACCCGTTCCGACCCGGCGCTTGAGACCCGATGGGACCAGGTCTATGCTTCACTGGGCCTTATCCGCAAGCAGGTCCCGGCACCGCATTTGATAAATCCCTGAAATTGATTGGCGATTTCTGCGATAAAGGCGTGGCCGCTGCAATGGTATGGTCATAATGGCCGTGGCTCAAAATAACGGCATCCAAGTATAATATAAATAATATGTCTCGTGTCTCATATTTGTCTCATGTCTCATATTTGTATAATATATTAGCAATATTTAAATAGGTGTTAAAATTTAATATGTTATACCATATAGTGTTATTACTTTTTTGGAAGACGGCTTAATATTTGTATAATTTTATGTATATTTAGATATTAGGGAATGTTAATCTTTTTTAAATGCTACATAAACTGAAGGAGAAAATACAATGAAACGTCTGATTAGCTTGATGTTGCTGACTCTGCTGGCAACCAGCGGATGGTCATTGGAACGGCTTTTCTGCGGTTTTGAACAGGCTGAGCTGTCCACCTGGCCGGTTGGGATCTATTCCAGCATCGGTGACGCCAATAATATCGGCTATTACGGACTTAATACCGCTCCTAATGCCGTCTGGATTTCGAGCCATGATGCGGCCAACGCATCGCAGGGCGAATGGGCGCTGCGTCATGAGATTTATCCGAATTCCGTGCCGTCAAACATGAATATCCGCCAGGGAACGGATGTTTATCAGAATTGGAATTGGATTTCCAACGGAGGAAGCGGGTACGACCAGGTCTGGGATTCCACCCGTGCCTATTATGGCGAGTATAACGGCGATGCCGAATGGAACATCAACCGTTTCTGCGGTCTCTTTACCCTGCTGAGAACGCTGCCTCAGCTTCCGGACTCCCTGCGTAACTGGTCCGCGTTTGACTATGCGTATATCGACGTCAAATCAACGGCCGCGGACGCCTATTTTTGGATTTATGTCTTTGGCAAGGACCGCTGGACCGAACCCCGGGTCTTTCACGTACCGGCCGGGAATACCTATTCAACGCTCCGGTTGCCCATCAAAGACATGGCGTGGGCAGGCAATCTGGATTTCAGCGATGTCCGGAATTTCCGCATTGTCCTGCGCGAAACCAAAGGAGTCACGACGATATTTATTGACAACATCCGGCTGGTGACCGCGGACGTGGCGCCCGCCCTTTCCGTCATCAATGACACGCGTCCCATTATCCCGCGGTTACTGACTTCCTGGCACAAACCGCCGGTTGCCGCACCGCCGGCCCCTCCGGTCGGACTGAGCCGGGTAACAGGGCAGGTGGCAGCCTCCGCGCCGGTCAGTGTCGGTCTTCCAGTCTTATCGGCGCTCGATGGTGAAGGGGATCGCATTGAGAACTGGGTGTATGGTGTCGCGGCCTTTGACAACAACCGCATCGCGGTCGTCAATAACAGCTTCCGCAATTATGTCTATTCGGCGACCCCCCCAGAACCCAACGCCAATCCCGGCGGCTGGCATGCGGGCCGCGGCTGGATAGGGACTGCTGACGGCGGCGTCACCTGGCAGAGTGATGCCACAGCCGGGGCCTATCCCCTTCTTTTTTCAACCACCGGGCGGGGTTCTTATTCAAGCTGGCATACGGGTGATAACATGCTGCGCGGTATTCTGTATGCCAACCCCATGGGCTGGTGCGGCAACAATGATCCGGGCAGCGGTTTCCAGATGTACCACTTTTTCTACAAGGCAATACCGCAAAACGACCATTGGGACGTTTATCCTGAGCACAAGGAACGCACACTTCCCCAGCGATGGGACGACATCGTTACCCTCGATGAAGTACGGGGCTGCGCCATGGGCGCCACGGCGCTGACCGCCCTGCCCAATGGCCGCCTCTGGATGGCCTCGGTCAGCAACCATACGAATCCGGCTATTTCGTACAAGGCCATGTTCGCCAGTTATTCCGATGACGGCGGCAATCGGTGGCGCTTTGTGCAGGGCAACAAGTCCGGCGTTTATCCGCAGGGGTCCAGCGAAGCAAAAAGCGGAAGCCCGAACCGTTTGGTGAATTACCATGGAAAGGTCATGCTGATTACCGGAGGTGATATTCTGGAGTACGCACTGGGCGATGAAAACGGCTGGACCGCTTTTTCCCAGTTTTACAATACGAATTGGAACTATATTTTCAAGAGCACCGTGGCTTACAAGGACAGCGTTGTGTTCGCGTTGTTTTCCCATTATGCAAATCCGGGCGGCGCAACGCTTTTGAAATGGCAGAACAACAGCGCCGGCACCATGATGGAGGTCAGTCCTGCGGCAGAGGGCGGCAGTGAACCGCTCATGACGCTGGTGGGCCAACGGGTTTGGATACTCTGGATGAACAAGGCCGAAAAGTCCTATTATCGTAAAATTTACTTTATCAACAGCAATACCTGGTCTGCCACGGAGAAGATTTACCAGAGCACCACCGATACGCTTCAGTATTTTGAAGTGCCGCCGGTTTCTCCGCCTTCCTATGTGCCCTTCCTTTTCCGCGAGGGATGCAACACCACCGGCCGAGTGCAGACCAAGTTCATGCGTATTCCCATTACCGCAGCGGAAGAGGCGCTGGACACGGACTATGACGGCCTGGATGATTCGCAGGAAGCGGCGTATGGCTGCACCGTGGGCAATGCGGACTCGGACAACGACGGACTCTGGGACGGCCAGGAGGTCTGTGCGACCAATACCAACCCGCATAACGCGGACTCGGATACCGATGGCGACAATGACGGTGTGGAACTGCAGAACTATACGAACCCCAAAAGTGCGACTTCGAAGATTTCCACTAACGCTGCGCCAATCGCCTCGCTGGTTCCCGTCATTAACGGTACTGCCGTTACGCTGGACGCTTCCGCGACCACGGATGCTGAAAGCGACGCGCTTCGCTACTACTGGGACGTCAAAGACGGGTCGGGCGTCTGTTATTTCGTTGAAGGCCAGCGGATTGTTCTGTCAACCGGCCTGATAGGCGCCAGGCTGACCGTGGATGACGGCCGGGGCAATCGCGATATTGAAACCTATGGGACCCCGCCGGATTCCAGCCAACTTTCCATTTCGGCCGGTGCGAACCTAGGCCATGCCCTGTCGCTCGCAAGTTATCCGAATCCTTTCTCCGGCGCCACGACCTTTGCCTATCATGTTGCGGTCACAGGTGGGGTGACGTTGAAGATTTTTAGCGTCAACGGGCAATTGGTGAAAAGCTTTGACAATGGCGTCAGGACGCCGGGGGCGTATCAGTTTGTCTGGAAAACGGGTAAATTGCCGGCAGGCATCTATTTCGCCCGGCTGCAATCCGGGAATAAAACGATGATAAAGAAACTGATTCTGATGCGGTGAGGTTTTTTGCAAGGGGGAAAATATGACCGGAAGATTTATCAGAACAATGTTCTTATTCCTGGGCGTCATCTCCGGGATGCTTTTTTCGCAGACCCTCGGTCCGGTTGAAATCCCGAATCTGGTGCACCATGGGATGAACGGGTTATGGGGCCGGGGGGAATTCAATTCGTATAATACGGTCTGCCGGAACAGCGTGGTTGCGCCGACAAAGGATAAAATCATGCTGGCGCTGCCCAGTGTCTATGGCATCATGTCCGTAAATGGCGGCCTCACGTTTACACAACTGGATGGAACGCCCGGAAAAACAGTCATCCACGGCGATGTGGTGCCTCCCGAATTGCCCGCTTATCCTTATTGGGGACGTTACAAAGGGCCCCAGAACAATATCGGCAATACGAATTACCAGGCCAGTTTTATAAACAACGACCTCTATGTCTGCGGCTGGTTCTGCTGTAATGACAATGCCCGCGCCCCTATCTGGTTCCGCAAGCTTTCCTTTGACGGGATCTCCTGGACAAAGGGAAATTATGGGATGCCGGATGACAGCGCCACCAAGTGCATGCCCAATTCAGCCGTGGAGCTTTCTTCCGGGAGAATCTGGTATCTCGCGAACAACATCTTCGCCATCATGGGTTTCGGGCAGGGGATTCACGCGAAATATTCCGATGATGGCGGCCAGACCTGGCTGAAAGCAAACGGTTCGCGGGTGGTCTCCCATTATGGCGGATGCGAAGGCCCGTATTTTGCGGTGCCCTATAAAAACGGAGTGGCGGTTATCTGGGGCAGCAAGGAAACCGCCTATTCCGATAGGGTCAGTCTGGGCTGGTCCGTTAACCTGCCGGATCAAAGCGGGACTCCGACCGCCTGGACCCCTTTTGAAACCGTGATTACCGGCGACTATTATTCCTGCAAGTTCCTGGCCAACAGCGTGACAGTGATGGGGGTTGACCAGATATTCATTGCCGCCACCTCCCGCGCCGATTCATTGGTTCCGGGGTTGACCCTGGTGGCATCCTGTTCCAGCGATGTCTGGACAATCGATACGCTGGGCCAGACGCGCATTATGGCCAATAATACGGGCGCGGATGGCGGGGATCCTTACCTGGATGGCCTGTGGCCCACGGATCGCAGCGGCCTTGCCATTATTACCAAAGTGGGGGCCGATGTTTATTGCGCCTGGGGCGACAAGGGAGACGACGGCAAATACCGGATTCTGATGAAAAAGCGTCTTGACGGCCACCGCTGGTCCGATTCGACCGTTCTTACGGAACAAACCGAACGCATCTATCAGATGGGTTCACCCAACACGAATCCGGATGGACGGCTCATACTTGTCTGGGAATATGCAAATGACGCGGCCGGTCCGGCCACGGGTGGAATACGCTTGATGAATTGTGACCTCAGCGCGTTGTCCATCACCCGGAACGGGCTGCCGATAGAAGATAACCGTCTTCGGATTATTGTTACACCGGACCCGTTCAATCCCTCCACATCGATCCGTTGCACCGACAGGGGGCGGACGATTGCTTCCGGAACCGCCAAACTTGAAATATTCGATATCAAGGGAAAAAAGATGGCCGATCTTTCGAACCGGCTGGGCCCGTCCAGCATCTGTTGGAATGCCGCGGGGCTGTCCACGGGTTACTATATCGCGAGGTTGAAAGTTGACGGCAAAACCGCTTCCCGAAGTATGTTTTTGATAAAGTAACATTTTATTTAGAAGGGGGTTTTATGAAAAATGCAAAAAGCTTCTTGTTCGCAGGTATCCTGGTATTGATGATGTCTGCCGTGCTGTCCGCCGCGGAGTCCAATGTTGTGGTTTTATATGATTCGGTCGGCGAGGGCGGTTCGGAACACCGTGGTGACGGTTTTCCAATGCCCGTTGGCTACCCCTATACAGATTCCTATGGATACACCTATAATCCTAACGGCTGGATTCAAGGAGCCCTAAACGGCACACTCGATCCCGAACTTACCGGTTGCCCGCCGCATAACGTCTATCATACTATGTTTGAATGGTATTTCCAACGGACGCAGAGCATTAAGGCGGACCAATTAGCCAACGCGCAACAACGACGCGACTGGTCGGCCTATCAGTATCTCCGCTTCGACGCTTACAGCACGAACAACGTCGCGGTGGTCGGGGTCCGTGTCAAAGATTCCCGAGTCAGCACATCGGTAGGTTATCTCGGTAACTTCACGCCGCTTGCCACCTTTCGAATACCTGTGAATCAATGGGTCACCTGTAATTTCCCGCTAAAAGCGCTTGCCGACACCGGAGAATTGGACCTGACAAAAATGCAGGGTTTTCATATGCAATCCAATGGTTTTGAAGGGCCCTGCTCGCTCCAAGTCCGTAATGTCCGCCTTGTCGGCAGCGGCACGCCCACCTATCCACTGCTTGAAATGGAAGAGGCCATAGCGCCTCTGGGACGCGTCGTGGTGAATACGGCGCCTCCGGTCCGTGATCCGGTTAAAATGGCGCGGAACCTGGTGGTAACGACCGACTTGGGACCCGTGACCATTGCCCTGGGCAGGGTAACCCTTGGCGGCGAAGGAATCACCTATGTGCAAAACAACCGCCGCGGCATGGTGGCCTATGACAATGACCGCCTGGCGCTCATTGCGAGAACCAGCACCTATTATGACGGCAGCAACTGGAGCGCTATCCTATTGCAAAGCAATGCAGACGTGCTTGGAGGCCTTGTCGCGTTCGGCAGTTTTGACGGTGGGGCCACCTGGGGCGGCATTACCCGGGGCGAGACACGTCCGACCCGCCTGAACAGCTGGTACGGGCGTGCGAGCGCTTCGTCGAGCCTGTCGAATGGTGATTTGTATATGATCGGTACCGAAAACTGCACTAATTACGCCAGCCTCATTGACGGCTATTTTCGGCGACTCGCCTTTACCGGCGATGGCTGGGTGGCGGATCGTTTCGGCCTGCTGGATCAGATGTACAAATGCCCGGTGTGGTCGTACGCCGTCACGCTCTGGAACGGCCGCCTGTGGGCAACGCGCGGTGACGGTTTTGGTTCACCCTACGCCGGTTTTCGCGCGCGTTATTCCGATGACGACGGCCGCACCTGGATGCCCTGCAAGGACGCTGATATCGCCGGCAATACGACCAATCCCCGTCCATGGTATCAGGCTGGCGTCGATCCCGTGCCGTCCAAAGTGATACTTTTCCCCGGGGACAGTGTGCCAGGCGCTATCCTGGTTCCTTATGGAAATGGTGTGGCCAGCATCGACCCCTATGGCCGGTATCTGAAGATTCACGACGGCTCGCAGTGGGGGGCGTTGCAGTCCATTGCATCCTGGGGAACAAGCGGCCAGAGCTATACCGATATTTCAGCGACCTGCATTGACAATGACCATATTTTCATGGCCAAGGGCGGACGGATTAATTTTGACAACTCAAGCGAGGCGCTAACGGATCTGGTGGTCACCCATTCCAAGGCCGGCGGGTCCTGGACCTCGGCCCAGCTGGAAACAGGCAATATCACGGATGCCATTCTAACGAGTGCCGGCAGTTTTGTGTATTGCTTCTATTCCCAGAAGTCGGGGAGCAATTACCTTGTCAAGTATCGCCGCTGGAACAACGGCACCTGGGAAGCGGCCGTTCAGGTGGCAAGCGAGACCGTCCGCATCAACCGGGTCGGCGCTCCGATGAATTGTCCGGGGTCCTATGCCTGCGTGATGTGGGATGCCGCGGGTGGGAGCTTCCTGAAATTCGCCAAAGTGGCCACCGGTGTGGCGGGAACCGAAACCGGTTGGACCGGTTGTGAAAAAGGGAACCGGGCCCTTGTGGGGGGTGCGGATGCCCTGCTGGGGATCTCCCCTAATCCTTTCAGCGGGAACGCGGTAATCCAATACCGTGTCAATGGCAAAACGCCGGTGTCCATCACGGTGTATAATGTAAACGGGCAGCGAGTCGTGACGCTGGTAAACGGCAAGCCGTCGGCAGGCGCCCACTCCATTGTCTTGACAGCAAAGAACATGGTGCCGGGTATCTATTTTGTCAAAATGGCGTCTGGAAACAATCAATTCGTCCGAAAGGCGATATTGACGAGGTAAAGTAAAGACCACGCCCTGACGGCACACATGTACTGTCAGAGGATATCGTTATAAGGTCGATCCAGAAAATTTTTGGATCGGCCTTTTTTCTGGCTATTTTTACGCAAGGACAACTGATAGAAAAACTATTCGGTCCAATCCGCCTGTTTAAGTTCAGTGACCCTGTTGAATTCCGCTATGTTATGGGTGATAAGACAGCCGTTTCCAGCCATGACAATGGCAGCCACAAGAAGATCGTTAGGGCCGATGCAGTTCCCTTTCTTTTCCAGCCTGGCGCGCAAACCCGCATAAACAACCGCCACATTGTCATCGAACGGAACAATGTCGTAGGGGCCAAGGAAAGCGTTGACCTTGTCCGCGGTTTCGACCCTGCGTTCGCTCTTTTCCGCCCCTAATAGGAGTTCGGCCTTGACGATGGCCGGGATTTTGATGTCCGCAGGATCGTGGCGTTTTAAATGAGCCGCCAGCGCCGGGTACTTTCCTTTTAGGAAATAGACGCAGATATTGGTATCGAGGAAGTATTTCACAGGGATTCGCGCCGGTGATCGCCTTTAAAGCCGTGCCGTTCCGGTGGTTTGAAAGAGACGTCATGAATGCTCCCGAAGAGGTCGAAGTAACCTTCGGGCCACGCCCCGGCCAACGCCTGCTTGATGTGCCGGTTGGCCCAACCCGACAAAGAGACATGCTCCGCTTTGGCCTTGGCATTCAACTGACGGTAAGTCGGCTTGTCGATATAAAGAGACAACTGGGGCATAGGGGCCTCCTTCCGCTTAAAGATAGAATATCATACCAGACAATACAAGTATCTTATATACTTGTATTGGTTAAATTTATTTGACCGGCGGGCCATGATTACTTATTTTAACAACGTATTGTTTTAATTAAGAAACCATGCATGATTGCTCCCATCAACGCCAAGGAACACCCCATGCGAAAATTTGACTGCATCGTGGTGGGCGGCGGACCGGGCGGCGCAGTGGCCGCCATTGCCGCAGGTCGGCTGGGGCTGAAAACACTCATCGTGGAGCAGCAGGGATGCCTCGGCGGCGCGCTCACCTCCATGGGCGTGGCGCCCATGATGACCTTCCACGACTTCACGGCAGGACAGACCATCAGGGGAATTGCCGAAGAAGTGGTGCAGCGGCTGGTAAAAACGGGCGGTTCCCCCGGCCATGTGCCGGATTCCTCGGGCTATGTGGCGACCGTAACGCCGTTCGACCCCGAAATCCTTAAAATCGTTTATGAGGAAATGGCGCGTGAAGCAAAGGTGACGCTTCTCTACCACACCATGCTCGCGGGTGCCACCGTGAGGAAAAAGCGCATACAGTCAATTGCCGTGTGCAACAAGGCCGGGCTGTCGGAACTGAAGGCAGCCCTGTTCATTGACGGCACAGGTGACGGCGACCTTTCGGCCTGGGCCGGGGTTCCCTGTGACAAAGGGCGGGAAAGAGACGGCAGGCTTCAGCCCGGAACGCGCAACCTGATGTTATCTAATGTCAACATCGCGGCAATCCGGGATTCCATCCGTAAAAACCCGGGGGATTTCAGGCTGCTGCACGGCAATGTTGAGGAAGCGCTGAACACGCCGCGCCTTTGCGTGAGCGGCTATTACGGCATGATTAAAAGAGCCCGTGAAGCGGGTGCGTTCTCCATCCCCCGCGATCAACTGTTGTTTTTTGAGGGACCGGGCGTTGGCAGAGTCAACGTCAACGTCAGCCGCGTCCTGGGCGTGGATGGCACGGACCCGTGGTCCCTCAGCGCGGCCGAAATCGAGGGACGGCGGCAGGTCCTGGAAATATACCGGTTCCTCAGGGAACGCATACCAGGTTTTGAAAACGCGGTCATGCACGCGGGCAGCGACAGAATCGGCATACGGGAAACCCGGCGCATCCGCGGGCTCCATGTACTGACCGCCGAGGAACTGTGGAAACCGGTCCGTTTTGAGGATGCCGTGGCCGCCTGCAGCTACCCCATTGATCTCCACAGCCCCACGGGCGTCAACACCCTCAACGACGACTCGCATGACCGCCCGATGCCCGTTTACACCATCCCCTACCGGAGCTTGGTGAACGCAACGGTCGTCAACCTCATCGCGTGCGGCCGCTGCATCTCGGCCACGCACGAGGCCCTGGCCGCGGTGCGCACCACGCCCACATGCATGGCAACCGGCCAGGCCGCTGGCACAGCGGCCGCCCTGGCAAAGAAAAAAGGGAATGACGCGACAAAAGTCGATTCGAAGCAACTGGTAAAACGTCTTGTCAAAGACGGCGTCTGGCTCCCGGCGTGGGCCTTTGAAAGGAAGGGTCCATGAACAGCAGTCCCACCACTTCCATGCCGGATACGGCACAACCCGATGAGCCCGGCAAGGTCACGGACACCGGAACGCTGAAAAAAGACCGCCTCCGCTTCAGTCTCGCAACCATACTGGGCCAGAGCGAGGAGGAAGGAATCGGCGCGGTCACCACGGTCATCATACGGTCGCTGGGCGGCGACGCGCTACACCTCGGATTCTACGGGGCCACGGGCAGCATCAACCTTTTTTTCAGCTGGACCGGAACCCTCCTGCTCAAGGCCTTCAAATCCTATCGCAGGGCCATGAAGGCCGCCATGATGATCGGCTGCCTGATTGCCGCGCTGATTGCAGCGGCCATCTACCTGCCCGGGCTGTATCCTTCGCTCAAACCGTTTTCGCTCTGGACCTATCTCATGCTGATCGTGGTTTTTTCAGGACTCGCGGGGACCATCGTGAACATCGAAAGCGCCTGGATCGGCGACCTCGTGCCTAGGGGACGCCTCGGCTGGTTCACCAGCTACAAGTACATCATCAGCGTCGGAGGCGGGCTCCTGGTCAGCCTTTTCTTTGCCCGGATGAGCGACCTCCACCCCTGCTCCTCCACCTACGCCGGGGTCTATCTCATCTTCTTTCTTTCGTTCCTCGTCGCCACCGGTCTCTATCACGGCATCACGGATCGCACCCCGAAGAACGCGAACTTTTTTTCCGGCGGCGCCACGCACCATGAACGGCTGAACTATAAAAGCGTTGCGCTCTGGCTCATGGTGCTTCATATCACCCTCTGGTACACGGGACGCGGCATGATGTTCGCGTTCTCGGCCGCCTACCTGCTCGACCAGTTTCATTACAGCCTCACCAAGGTCATTGTCCTCAATATCGGCGGTCCGCTCATGGGCATCATCACCCTCTTTTTCCTGGGACGCATCAGTGACCGCACAGGGCCGCGCAAACCGCTCCTCATTATCAACTCCATCGTGGCCGTCTCTATGTTCCTCTGGGTCTCTTCCGCCTGGTTCGGGGTGCTGCCAATCATCCTGTTCTATATCATTTCCGGCGTGGGCGGTCGGGTCACAGCCATGCTCACCACCAATTATTCGCTTATACTGTATCCGGCCAAAGGGCGCTCCGGTTACCTCGCCGTGGGACGTATGGTCCCCAGCATTTTCACGACCATCATCGTAGTGGCCACCGGCGGTCTGCTGCGCTTATTGAAGGATTGGCATTATTCGTTTATGGGAACCACGCTCAACAACTACCACCTGATGTTTACCGTAAGCGCAATCCTCACCGTTGCCGCGGTGGTTCCGCTTTTTGCCATCGGCAACAGGACGGTAAAAGAAGCCTGACTTTCTTGCCAAGAAAAGTTTTCTCGTTGTTGGTGTTTTTGGACTTAATAAGGTATCTTATCAAACGATAGATACTTTACAAGCAAGAACAGTAACAAAGGCTTTTCCCCATGATGAAAATTGAACGAATCGAATTGCACCACATCGAACAAGAACTTGTCCACCCGTTTCAAACCAGTTTCGCGACCGTTAAAGTTCGCCCCTGCATCCTGACTGCCGTGTCTGCCGGAGGAATAACGGGTTGGGCGCAGACCGTGGCGGGCGGGCGGCCGCATTACTCCGCCGAAACAAACGAAACTGCCTGGCATATGTTGAAGGATTACCTCGCCGCCCCCCTCATCGGCTTCGAACTGCATGTTCCGGCGGATATCTTCCGCTCCCCGGGATACGCAATGGTACGCGGAAACCACATGGCCAAAGCGTCGCTGGAAATGGCCGTATGGGATCTTTTCGCAAAAGCGCAAAATGTTCCATTGCAGGTAATGTTCGGAAGCCGAAAACCGCGCGTGGAGGTTGGGGTGAGCATCGGCATCCAGTCTTCGATTGACGATTTGCTCATAAAAGTGGAACAGGCGGTCGCGATGGGTTACTGCCGGATAAAAATCAAGATAAAACCGGGCTGGGATATCGTCCCTTTGCAGGCAATAAGAGACCGGTTTCCAAGTATAAAACTGATGTGCGATGCCAATTCCGCCTATACGGTAATAGACGCCCCCCTCTTTCAGGAGATGGACGCGTTGAATCTTTTAATGATAGAGCAACCGTTTGCGCATGACGATATTATTGATCATTCAGGCTTACAGGCCAAAATACACACCCCAATCTGCCTGGATGAAAGCATCCACACTCTCGGGGATGCGCGTTTGGCAATGGCCCTGAAAGCATGCGGGATTATCAATATCAAGGTCGGACGCGTCGGCGGTTTGCATGAAGCACTCGCCATTCACAATTTCTGCGCCGAAAGGAACGTTCCCGTATGGTGCGGAGGGATGCTTGAGACCGGCATCGGTACAGCAGCCAATCTGCATTTATCGAGCTGCCCGAATTTCTCGCTGCCTTCCGATATCACGGTTACGGACAAGCTATACCAAGACGAAATCACGGAACCTGAATTCGTCTTTCATGGGGAAGACAGCACGGTTTCGGTTCCCCAGGGCCCGGGGATAGGTGTCAAGGTGCTTCTGAATAATGTGGAAAAACTCAGGAAACGGCATTTAATTTTCAAGTGATTCCATTACGGTATATTTTCTGCATACAAAAGTGTGCTCATGGTGGTATTTCCGGTCTGAAAAAGGTATCTTAATGAATCCTCCCCGCAGCAAGCTGCGGGGTATCGAAAGGCAAAGAGGCTTTCTCTGTCATTCCCGCGAAAGCGGGAATCCACCACCTGATGATGGATTCCGGGTCAAGCCCGGAATGACAAACAAGCCGTAGCAAGCTAC
>JAZDKP010000268.1:0-17667 GCA_043802925.1 Fibrobacterota bacterium
GGATGATGGTTCATTACGGCGACCCGCTGTACGCGCCCTTCCAGTCCTCGGTTAAATACGATGACAATATCGCGCCGGAATTTGGACTGGTCATGACGAAAAGAGTTTCAACCACCAGCCGGAAAATTATCGTCAATTTAGCGGATGGCGACGACGATAAAAAGGTGGACGTGGCGCAATATAAAATCGAATACGGCGTCACCGTTGCGTATGACAGCGTGATGGACTTTGAAACCGGCTGGAGCAGCGGTATTGACGGCGTATGGAAAAATGAAAACCTGCGAAACTATTTTCTGGCACGGCAGTCCGAAAGTCAGTTGACGGGATTGCTGGCGAACCAGGTCTATCATTACCGGATTACCGCGAAAGATCCCTGGGGAAATATTGCCGCGACCCCGGATCTTACTTTTAATACCGCGCTCAACGCCGATACGGGCATCGGTTCCGGAAATACCGGGACCGAAACACGGTCGATGGCAAACGATTTCAGGATTTCCCTTTTTCCGCAGCCCGCCAACCCGGATCTGACCCTCCAATTCATGGGTGCGGAAGCCGTTCCCGTGCCCATGGAAATAAAAATCTTTAATTTAGCCGGCAAGGAAATCCGCCATTTGTATAATGGAAAATCATTGTTGAAAATAAAGTGGGACGGCCGGGATAATCGTGGGGATTGCGTGGCCAGCGGGATTTATGTGGTTCGTTGCCGCATCAACAACCGTATGATGTTTAACAAGGCGTTACTCATTCGATAGGACTGGCATCTGTCAGGTTCGCCATTGGCTTTTTAAGCCGGCCGTTCAAACGCTACACGGTCACGGACTTGGCGAGGTTGCGCGGCTTGTCGATTTCGCACCCGCGTAAACGAGCCACGTGGTATGCCAGCAGCTGCAGCGGGACGATATAAACCATGGGGGACAGCTCGGGCGTGGTCTGCGGCACGCGGAGGATGTAGTCGGCCTTTTTAATGACGGTGCGATCGTCCTGGTCCATCACCGCGATGACGATGCCTTTGCGCGCCTTGATTTCTTCAATATTGCTTAAGATCCGTTCGTATCCCTCGTCTTTTTTCACCACCACCACCACGGGCATCTTTTTGTCGACCAGCGCGATGGGGCCGTGCTTCATTTCCGCGGCCGGAAACCCTTCGGCGTGAATGTAGGAGATTTCCTTGAGCTTGAGCGCGCCTTCAAGAGCGGTGGGATAGTTGATGCCGCGGCCCAGGTAGATGAAATTTTCCGACTTTTTGAAATGCGCGGCCAGCGCCTTGATTTGGGGTTCCGTGGCCAGGGCCGCCTTGACCATCCGCGGCAGCGCGCGCGCTTTGGCATAAAGCGCCTGGGTCTGCGATCCTTTGAGTACGCCTCGCATGCGGCCGAGCCAGAGTGACAGGAGGTACAGGGTCATCAACTGGCCTGTATAGGCCTTGGTGCTGGCCACGCCGATTTCGGGGCCCACGCGCAGGTACATGCCCCCGCCGTTGACGTCGCGCGCAATCGTGCTGCCCACGGTGTTGACCAGGCCCAGGCTGTGGGCGCCCTGTTCGTTGGCGCGGCGCAGGGCCTGGAGTGTGTCCGCGGTCTCGCCCGACTGGGAAATCGGGAGTACGAGGTCACGCGGGGTGAGGGACTCGACCTTGCAGAGGAACTCGGACGCGTAGGCCGCTTCGGTACGCAGGCCCGCAAACTTTTCAAAATAGTATTCCGCGACCAGGCCCGCGTGATAGGAGGTGCCGCAGGCCAAAAAGATGGCGCGATCAATCTGACGGATATCCAGAGGCGGGATGCGTACGCCGCCGATTTTCGGGATTAGATTTTTGGCGTCCCATCGGCCCGAGAGGACCGTGGACAACGTTTCGGGCTGCTCGTGTATCTCCTTGCGCATGAAATGTTCGTACCCGCGCTTTTCGATGGCCGCCACGGACCAGTCGATAGTCTGGACCTGGTGCGGCGTTTCACGGTTCTCGAGATTGAAGATGCGGTACCCGCGGTCATCGAGCACGGCCACGTCGTTGTCCGCAAGATAGACCACCTTGCGCGTATGCTCGGTGATGGCCGTGATGTCCGAGGCCACAAGATAGCGCCCTTTTGCGATGATGCCGAGGATGATGGGGCTTCCCTTGCACGCCACGACCAGTTTTCGTTCGTTGGAGGAAAGCACGGCCAGTCCGTAGGTTCCGTGCACCTCCTTGAGTGTTGCTGTGAGCGCCTCCTCCAGATTGCCCTGGTAAAAATGCTGAATGAGGTGGGGAATCACTTCGGTGTCGGTCTCGGACTGGAAAACAAAGCCCTTGCCCCTGAGGAACTCGCGCAGTGCCGTATGGTTCTCGATGATGCCGTTGTGCACCACGGCAAAGCGGCCGTCCATGGAAAGGTGCGGGTGGGTGTTGCGGCGCGAAGGCTTGCCGTGCGTGGCCCAGCGGGTATGGCCAATGCCCAGGGTCCCGCAGGCGCGCGCACGGCCCATTTCACGCCGGAGGTTGGCCACGGTGCCCACGGCCTTGAACGTCTGGAACCCCTGGTTGCGCGCCACGGTGACGCCCACGCTGTCGTAACCGCGGTAATCAAGCCGCGAAATTCCGGTCAGGATGACGGGCAGCGCCTCCTTGTTCCCGATATATCCGACGATTCCGCACATGGCCGACTCCTGTTATAATTTCCGCTCGGGCACAAACACGCTGTCAAAATCGAGACCGGCCTCCTGAAGGATCCGGATGGGATAATCAAAATCGAGCGCGTCCTCGGTACTGTGTGCATCGCTGCCGAACGTGACCCGGGCCCCTTGGCTTTTGCATTCGGAAAGGAAGCGGACGGAGGGGACCCGCCAGCGGCTGGAGATTTCGAAAGCCACGTTATTCTGAACCCCTGCGCGCACGATGGACGCATACTGTTCGTCGGAGAAAAAACCATCGGGATCCTTGCTCTGCAGAAAGAGCGGAAGGAGGGTGGGGTGCCCAAGGATATCGAGGCGTTCGGTGGAGAGGAAGTGGACCATTCGTTCGGTATAAAGCTGGATGAAATACGCGGTGTCCGTGAAGCGGACGTCCGCGTCAAAGAAAAAAAGCGTGAGGGAACGGTCAAAACGGAGCGCGTGCATGGAACCGATGATGTAATCGAGCCGGTCAAAGCTCGCGTCCGAGATGTCAAGGTCCGTGCCCAGGCAGATTTCCGCGCCTTTGAAGAGGTCGTAGCGGTCCAGGGCCTCAATATAGGCGTTAAAGCTCTTTTCGTCGCGGATTTTGTGATAGCGTGAAACATGGTCCGCCACACCGGCCTTGGCATAGCGCTCGCGCGCCATTTTTTCGATGCCCGCGGGCGTGAGGCTCCCGTCGGACATATCGGTGTGCATGTGCAGGTCGTAGAACATGTGTTGTATCACTAATAAATAATTTATTCCGCCTGCAAACCACTATATTTTAACCAATGAAAAGCGCCTGTCCGGCCGTGTCCATACTCCTGGGCCTTCTCCTCGTTCTTGCCGCGGCGCCGGCCCTGCCGGCCCCGCTCAATGGAAAGCGACGGTGTTTTCCGGCCGAAAGCCTGAGTGTGGATTACCTCTCGCACGAGGTTTGGCTTATGACACGTACCGACAGTTTCCTGCCCGCAGTGGATTCAACCGTCCCGATGACCTATGTGGAATTCAGGCTCGACACGCTCGTGTTCGAGTACCGCGCCGCAGGCGATTCGATAAAGCGCACTCTGCGGGTGCCAAAAACACGCCTGGCCGGGTTCTACTACCAGTCGCCCGTGGTGGACCGATCCACATGGATTGTGGGCGCGGGCGTCATCGCTGTCATCATCCTGTTTATTTTATAGACGCGAATAAACACCGTCGGTTTCTTCAGCCCGCCAAAATCTTTTCGATGGCCTTTTTGACAATTGTCTCGGCCGCCGGGGTGGTCCTACTGGCGGTTGTTTCATATCCGCCCTGGGTAAAATTCCTGGCCGCAGGCACATACCCGATCTTAAGATCGCCATATGCCGCAACGGCCAACCAGGGGCCGTGGTATTTTTTCTGGGCGAAAAACTGGTATTCCAGCAGCATTTCACCGGGAAGGAGCAGTATTTTGGCCTTGTTGAGGCTGAGACAGTTGAATTTGTTTGCAGCATACGATTTCCGGTGGGTGATTGCGCCCAGGATACCTGCGGCGCCGAAACGCTCGCCGAGATAAACGTTTTTGTCTTTCAGGGCCTTCAACAGCTTGTTCTTCGGAAATCGTTTTACATCCACCGGAAGCGTTACGGGCAGGTTTTTCCATCGGCACGTTAACAAATTCTGTCGTTGCTTTTTGCTCCGGAGGATGGCCTTTGACATGTACCGGAAAAGCCGTCCGCCCAACCGCGTGATGTTATTTTCGAGGTTTTTCCCGGTGTATTTCCCGTAGGTGACGTCTCCGGCGCAGCCGGTCATATACATATGGAATGCGCCCGGTATTTTTTTCCGAAGAAGCCGCAAGCCCTCTCCGACCGTGTCGCCCGAAACAATGCCGCGGCCGTCCGCGGTTTGCGGATGGGTGGCATAAAAACTGATCGTTGAAATCAGCCGGTCATTCTTGCCCCAGAAAGTGATGGCGCGCAAAAGGGGATCCACAAGACCCACGGGCGCGGCCTTGACCTTGGGGTCGCGGCATTTTGACCAGCGCGTCCCCCATATTTTTCCATTGCGGCCGAGGATGCGGCGGTTGGCGCCCAGGCCGGAAACCTTTGCCGTGCCCATCCCGATTTTCGCCACGGATATCTTTTTTCGCAGGCTTGCCTTGGCCGTGGCGCAAACATTTTCAACCATTTTGTCCCACCACGCACGCCTAAACTGGCTGTCGAGTCCGCCCAGCTTCAGCCATTTTTCACCTCCAAGACTCATATAGGGGGCGTCATGCTGATGGACCGTATGCAACGCCACATATTCGGGCCTTGTTCCGACCGCTTCAGCGAGGCGGCGGGTGAATTCATCGTGCAGCCGGTCGAGTATCCCGCAAAAGTCAACAACACAAATGACATATTTTTGTTTGCCGTCATGGAAAACCAAGCCCCGCGCAAATAGGGGGTCCCTGACCTTTATTGCGGGATGGTCGGAATGGAGCAAAGGATGGCCGAGAGGCGGCGTGACGTTACGTTGGAATGAAGATAGGCCTATCATAAACTATTCACCCCTTATAAAGTGGTTTCACTCACGGACTGGCCGGACTGTCCGAAAACCAATTCGCGGAGAAAAGAAGGACGGGTCACTGTTATAACGTGTCGCAGATTGCATCCAACTCGAGGGACGTATCACGTTTCCGCTACGCAGGGATTTAGTATCATAAGGCGACGAGAAAGGCCCCAATGGATTTGAACGCCCGGAAAATTGATAATAATCGTAATCGTACCAATCATTGCACCATTCATTGACATTCCCGCTCATGTCGTATAAGCCGTAATTATTGGGTATCAGCTTCGCAACTGGTTTTGAAAGCGAATCGGTGGAATCCGGAAGACCTCCCCCGTGATAATAGTGTGCATAATCGCTCGCCGGATAGTCATTTTCTCCCCAATACCATTCTGACGACGTGCGGGCCCGGCAGGCATATTCCCATTCCGCTTCCGTGGGCAACCGGTATCCGTTGTTTTCATAATTGGCGGTAAAATCGGTAGACCCATAGACGTGCGATAATCCCTCGCTATCGCTTCGAACATTGCAATAACGCACGGCATCGTACCAAGTGATGTTTTCAACGGGTAGGCCCAAACTGCTGTCCTGGTGCCTGGAAGGGTTGTTGCCTGTCAGTCTAAAATAATCCGATTGCTGCGTTTCGGTGCTGTCCATGTAAAAAGGCGAAAGAACCACGAAATGGATGGGATGCTCATCATCCCAATGGGTGGACTGCGAACCCTCAGGAGTTCCCATCTGAAAAACCCCGCCCGGGATCCGTTTCATTCCCGGCGGCAGGTCCATTGTTTTAGGGCTGGCCGTGTCGCAATGGCTTGGCTGGGACCGGCCTAATTCATTTTGGGCAACGACGGAAAAGGCGTAACGCGTATTGGCCGTTAATCCGCTGACGACCGTGACCCCGTTGTGAAGGGTGTCGATTTTATGGCAGGAATCATTTAAGGTATCGACCGTATTGCCGACGCGGTAGTACACTACATAGGTCACGGCATATGCGGAAGACGTCCAACTGACCTGGACAGACTGCGAATCAACAGTGGAGGCAATCAGCGTATCGGGTCGAAGGGGAATGGTCCGGTACCCTCGATTCGATAGCTCATATTCAGTCGGCAATTCGGCGCATCCCGAAAGCAGGGCCGCGACAGTCAATAAAAGACATGCGCTGGATTTATTTCGTTTCATGCTCTTTTCAAAAGGTGAAAGTGACGCCAAAGCCAACAGCACCGGCCGCGGCTAGGCCATAGGCGACGTTCCTGAGCAGGACTTTATTTTCCGCGGAATTTACTTTTTCATTATACCGCACCTTCAGCGCATCGTAAGCGATGTTGGTTTGGCTTTGGATGTATTCATCACGAATTTTCCGGCTTTCGTCAATGTCGCTTTGTGCCGAAGCGTTCATGGCGATTCCGGCGAACAGCCCTACGGCAAAAGCGGAGAGAAAGGTGGTTTTCAGGCCCCTATGGTTTTGCCAGGAACAATCAACTTTTTTTACGGGAGGAGGCACCATTGCGCGCGGGGCCCGCTCCGGAGCTTCCGCGGGCAACAGCTTGGGGGCTTTGCCGGGAGTCTTTGCCACCGGCGGTTCGGCGGCCGGGAGTTCGGCCAGTTGCCGCGCGATTGCCAAGGTGGAGCGTGACAGGATATCGTCGATTTCGCATTGGCAGTCGGTGCTGGCCGTCCGCGTGATGCGCCCGCTCCCGACCTCGATGAGCCTGGCGCTGATGGTATAGGTCCTTCCCAGCTTGCCGATGGTCCCGTAAACCATGGACTGCACGCCCAAAAGTTTTCCGCTCATGACCATGCACGCGTCAGAGGAGCAGGTACTCTCCTGAAAACCCTGCTCGTCGAGGATGGCTTTCATCTGCTTGCGCTCCACGACCGTAAAAATCCCGGTTTTGAACAATTCATTACGGAGACGATCGGAAACGATGAGGGCCGAGGCGCTGTCGACTCCCAGGGCCTGGAGATCCATCACGGCAATGCTGACCGCTTCCGCAGAAACCGTAAAAGCCGCTGCGCCACAGATGGCAAGAATAATTTTATAAATGGCTTTCATGGGTGATTAAATTATTCAGGACTCCATTAATATAACAAAATAAAGTACCGACCTCTACATCCAGGTTAACAGGTCCGATATTCTTTTGATTTCAGAAGGATCCGCACCCACGGGAAGCGCGTTTTCCGTGATCACGCGCTTCACCGGCTTTTCCGGAACGTTCGTAAGGGCTTTTATCATAAAGGATTTGATTTCTTTCCGGGTGACTGTCCGACGCTTCATCTCTTTTGCATTCTTTTCATCCCCCAGTAGGAGCGAATCGCCTTCCTTCACTTCCATGCCGAGGACACTGGAAAGAGTACGGCCGTTGGTGAGCAACCCTTTTCCCTTTTTAAGCCAATAGACGGCTGCTTCAGGGTCCTTTTGGAGATAATGGCAAAGTGCGAGATTGATGAAAAGAGCGGCCTCACCCGGGGCGAGGCCGGAAGCGCGTGTGTAGTATTCGACGGCCTTCCCGGGCGCTCCCTGAAGACAATAGCAATTGGCGAGATTGTTCATGGCTTTTGCATTGTCCGGCTGACCCTTGATTTCAGCGTTCAATAGCGCTTCCGCTTCCTTCCATTGGCCCGCATCCGCCATGATTTTGGCCAGACGGAAAGAGACCGCTTCGCGGTTGTTTTTTCCGGCCGCGGTTCCATTCTTCAATATCGATGTCAACCGTTCCTCTTCCTGGGCATAATCTTTCCTCAAGCGCTCCATTTCCACTGCCATTTTCGCGTTCAACGCACGTTCATCCACCGAACCTGCCCAGTCCGCCGCGTCCGGACCGCCGAGCGGCTCATAACGTTCCCAGGAATGGTGCGTGCCGATAATGGAAATCCTATCGCCCCGCGAAACCGCCTCATGAAATTCCCGCGCCGCGCTTTTCCAGGCGTTCACGGCCGTTTCCTTGCCGAGCAAGGTGGTTTCAAAGGGAATCCAGACCTTTGTTTCGTGAAGGATAAAATCCGAGGAGTCCAGGCTGACCCGGTCGCTGTTTTTAGCGAAAACATCGGTATTGAACATGATCAGAACGTGGTCCGAATAGAGAATAAAGGCCGTTTAAATTACGATGCTCTCCAAAAGTGACGCCATCAGTACGGAGAGGTCGTCGCAATCGCCGGATTTTTCCTTCAAGGTTTCCAACGGAAATTGAATGAAGTCCACACCCTTGTTTGGCGCATCGTTCGGATCTTTGATGTATCTTATCCCCAGGAGTGACAGCGCGTTAAAAACGGCCATGGCGTTATAGAGTGATTTCTCTGTTTTTTCCGTGGTATCCGCTGCGAGTTTACCCGCGGCTTCTTGCGCAAACCGTCGGACGTCCTTCTGTTTAGGGTTGATGAAAGCGCCGATGGACTCCTTTTCCTTCCAGGCCAGGGCATTTTTATCATAAAGGGTCACGGGCTTGGTAATGCGTTTTTCCGCGACCCCTTTTGGGGTCCGGTAGGAAAGCGTTATTTGCGCCTGCGCCTTGATATTCCCGGAGATCGCGCTTAAGGCCTTTTCATCCAGGGTGAGTGTAAAATCGGCTTTTTCGGTATGTTTGGCCGGGAGGGAGTCCAGCCGTGTTTGGGATTCCAGGGCCGTATATCCGGGGATAAAAACGGAGATCCGGACGTCGTCCAGCGGCTGGCCCGCGTTATTCCTCAGCGTCAAGGCGCCGGCAGGATGCGACACGTAGTACTTGCAACGCGAGGCGAAAAGGTCGGAAAAATCCGTCTTGAGGATTTCGAAAGGATCCGGGGCGGGCCGGAGCCGCAGCGCGCCCGTGTCCGCGGCCGTGGCCTTGGTGCCAAACCGGCAAACAAGACTGTTCGCCGACAGTCCGATGATCACCACGGGCAGCCGTTGCGCAATACCCGCGCGGAGCCCTTGTACGTAACCGGTGAACGCCACATCCAGGATTGCCCGCTCTTTTTCATAGTAGCGCAGGAGCACCCCCTTGACGCCGGGAATGGCCATCAACTCGGTTTCAATCCCCGAAAGCTGTTGTTCGTTCAGGTTCGACAGGGTCAACTGAATGTCGCGCGTATTGTAGGCCTCGTCGTTCCAGAGCCGTGTCAGCTTTTCGATGATCGTGTCAGCCGCCGAAACCCCGGAAAGCCGGAGCGCGGTCCGCGCGGCCTCGTCGTTGTTCTGGGCGCTTTTGGACGCGTTCTGGCTGGCAACGGCGACCACCCGGCCGATATCCGTACGGATGGCCCGGAGATTCGTCTGGCAGACATATTTATGGAACGGGACACCATAGAGGAGTTTTTCCTCGGGCGCGCTGATTTGGCTGCTCCCCAGGATGAGGATGTCAGCGCCCAGCCGGCATCCGTAGGCTGTGGCCTGGCTGTCCGCCAAGGCGTTTTCCAAACCTATCGGCAGGAGGTTGCGGCCAGGGTCCATAACCCGGAACCCTTTTTCCAAAAGCGCTTTTTCGATAAGAGCATTGCTGGTTTGCTGCGGAAGCACGCCGCGGTTGTCCCGGTCTGTCATCTGGACCAGAATTCCGGGTTTTGAAGCGTTTTGATACAACAGCTGAATGGCCTGCAGCCCCGCCCGCAAACTGTCCGCCTCCACATCGGCGGTCACCGACAGGGTCACCAGGCCGTAGGCAATTGTTTCGGAAGCCGGAAGGATTTCGAAATGCTTGACGAAACCATTGGTACGCGAATAAATGTTGTCCGCCAGAAGCTGATAATTTTTGACCATGGTTTCGGATTGGACATAGAGGCCAACCCCCTTTTCAACCGCTGCGCGAAGTGCATTTTGAACGGCCTGCTCATGGTTGAATCCGGAGCCTTCCGCTTGCACGGTCTTGGCCCAGGATTCGGCGGCTGGTATCAGTACCAGGGCCATGCCAATAAGCAGGGTCCATAAATTAATCATGCCTTTTTGATTCCCAATTCCTGCATTTTCGAATATAAATAGGGCCGTTGAAGCCCTATCTGTTCCGCCGTCTTCGTCATATTCCACTGGTTCCGCAACAGCGCATCCTGAATGAAGCTTTTTTCGAATTGCTCGCGGGCGTTTCTTAACGTCGGGTTCTCCTCCGATTCCATGGATGCGGGCAAGGGAGCGCCGCGGGAAGCGCCCGGTAAGGACGGGGATACGGGCAAGAGGTGTTTTTTTAAATCTTTCATGGACAAGCGGGCGCTGCCATGGATAATGATGAACCGCTCGATGAGGTTTTTCAGTTCCCGGACATTCCCGGGCCAGCCGTATTGAACGAGAAGCGCCATGGCTTCTTCCTCCACGGCCATGCCTTTGGCGTTGAATTTTTCAGCGTAATACTTGACAAGAAGAGGTATGTCGCCGGGCCGTTCCCGCAACGGGGGCACCGGGATTGGGACCACGTTTAACCGGAAAAAGAGATCTTCCCGGAAGCGACCGCCGCGGATTTCATCCGTGAGGTCTTTGTTGGTGGCCGCGATGACGCGGACATCCACATGGATGGGATGATGGCCGCCCACGCGGGTGATTTCACCGGTTTCGAGTGCGCGCAATATTTTGGATTGGATTTCAAGTTCCATGTCGCCGATTTCATCAAGAAACAGGGTCCCGTGATCCGCCTGCTCAAATTTCCCTGTTTTCCTTTCCAGCGCGCCGGTATAGGCCCCTCTTTCGCTGCCGAACAATTCATTCTCAACCAGCGTTTTTGGAATGGCGGCGCAATTGACTTTGATGAAAGCCCGGTCGCGGCGGGGGCCGGCGGCCTGGATGGCCCTGGCCACCAGTTCCTTGCCCGTACCGTTTTCTCCCGAAATCAGCACCCGGCAATCGGATTCCCCGACCTTCTGGATGGTCTCTTTCAACTCCTTCATGGGAGAGGATTCCCCAATCAGGCGGTATTCCTCCTCCAATTCATTTTGCAGCGAACGGATTTCCTTCTTTAAATCAAAATGCTCAATGGCTTTGCCGATCTTGATTTCGATTTCATCGCATGAAAAAGGTTTGGCGATGAAATCGTGGGCGCCCAGTTTGATGGCTTTGACCGCTTTTTCGATGTCGCCAAAAGCGGAAATGACAAAAACCAGGGTTTGCGCTTTAACGGCTTTTATCTGCTCCAGGAGCTCCAGGCCGTCCATGCGCGGCATTTTAAGGTCCGTGATGACAATATGGTGCTCGCGTGCCATGAACAGATCCAGCGCGCTTTTTCCATCTTCCGCCTCATCGATATCGAACGTGTTCGTATCCAGGGAGGCGCGGATGCCGCTCCGGATGTTTTTTTCGTCGTCCGCGATTAAAATGCGATATTTCGGCATAGGGTTCCTTGGTACGCGCTATCGTGCAAAAGCAAGACGGACGGAAAGTCCGCCGCTTTCCCGGTTTCGGAGTTCGACGGTTGCGCCATGCGCGTCCATGATTTGCTTGACTATCGATAGTCCAAAACCCGATCCCAGGGCCTTGGTCGTGTAAAAGGGCAGGAACAGCTTGGCGCGCGCGGTGTCGCTGATACCGGGCCCGTTATCGTTAATCTCCACAAAAATAACCTTTTCCCCTGAGCGGCCCGTAATGATTTCGACCCGGCCCTTGTCCGTCGCGGCTTCCATCGCATTCTTGAGGATATTGATGAGCGCCTGTTTGATGCGGTCCGCGTCCCCGTGGATAAGCAGCGGCGAGCCCTCATACAGCTGGGATTGCAGGAGCACGTTTTTGGCTTCGAAGTCCGGCTTCATCAAACCCAGTGCGGCGCGGACGAGTTCGTTGAGGTTGCAGGATTGCAGCGCCGGCGAAACGGGTTTGGCCAAGTTAAAGAAGTCCGTAATGAACCGGTTGAGCCGTTCCCCCTCGGCTTTGATGATTTGGATGTGCTCCTGGAACGACGGATCAACGGCTTTGCGCTCAATGAGACCGGCATGGAGCTTGATGCTGCTTAAAGGGTTGCGGATTTCATGCGCAATCATGGAGGAAACCTCCCCGATACCGGCCAGCCTTTCCTTGATGCGTAATTCCTCCTGGAGTTTTTCCATGGCCGCAATCATTTCATTCTTTATGTCAAGGTGCCGCCGGGTCGAAAGCGCGATCAGGAGGAGGACGGAATGGAACATCGGCGTAACGATATCCATCCAAACCCCGGCCACGCTAAACGCGGTCACGGCAATGAGGAAATAGAGCAGGGTCGCCATCGCGGAGAGGAACACCGGGTGAATCCGGCCTCGCCCAAGAAAAGGCAGCGTCATCACAAAGCCAAGCAGCAACAACCACACGGCGTTCCAGGCAAAGGAAGCCTGGACGATGGCACGATGAGAAAGAAGGGTGCTGATCGCGTCCGCGTGAACATAGAACAGGGGATAGTAGGGCGAAAGCGGGGTCGCCCCGAAATCCGAGGCGCCGAGCACCGTATTGCCGATGAGCACGATCTTGTCCCGGAAAGCGTTGGAATCGGCCTGATGGAGACCGGCCTTATATCGCTGCAGAATGTTGATGGCGGAGTAGGTTGGATAACGGGTGCCGTAACTGAGAATCATCTCCCCTTTTTTGTTCACCGGCGTCCTCAGCAGCGGATATAAGAAAACGCTTCCTTTTTCAAGACGGGGATCCGATTGCAGTTTCAGCGAAGCCGCCACCAGGGAAAGCGCGGGATACGCCTTGTGCTGATACGAAACGAACAGCGGCACGCGCCGGAACTTGCCGTCCTTATCCACAATCAAATTCGTATGGCCGATGGCTTTGGCGTTTTCATACAGGCACAAACTGTTGCCGAAATAGTGCGAGGCCGCGGGAAACAAGAAATATTTTCCGTCATCGTTTAGACTGGATTTTTCAACGAGCGAAGGAAAGGGCGAGGTCTGCCGGGCCATTGCGCTGTCGGGATTTATCAGGAAAGGAATCGGACAGGCGACATTTCCGGCCTCGGCGAGGACGCCGCCTAAAAACCTGCAATTCAACGTATCCTTCTCCAGATTGACCGGCCAATAAAAATCGAGGCCTATCACCGAAGCTCCGTAGCCGGACAGGATATGGATGAGCGCCGCGATTTTATCGGTACCCAAGGGGTTGCCAAGGACATCCACGGTGTTGTTGTCGATTTCAACGAGTACGATTTCGCGGCTTACGGCGGGCTTGGAAAAGAATCGGCACAAGCAGTCATAGGCCTTGAGTTCGCTCATTTCGGTGATGCGAACCAAAACCAAAAGCGTCAATGCCGTGACCACGGCATAAACACAAAAATAGTTGAGCGCATGCTGCCGGATTTTATCCATGGTTTTAAAACCCGTTTCAATTCATTAAATTGATGGGGAACGTGTTGATGTTTCTCAGTTTTTCCGATAAAAAATTGCTGCTGATTTTGGTCCCTTTGACATACGACAAGGCCGGTTTTTCAAGATTGCTGCGCACGGCGCGGCAATCGCCGTTGCCCTGGAAGCCGTACAAAATGCCGACAAGATTGGTTTCCTTGCCCAGGTTCACGGGACATATTTCCGCGATCACAACACTCATCTCGGAGACGCCTCTCAAAAACGAAAAAGCCATTGTTTTAAACAGCAGCGCAAGCGGATCATCGATGATCACGGTTATGTGGGGCAGCGCGGCCGATGGCCCCCCTTCGTTTGTTCCGGTTAAAATGCGCCCGGAAACATACGAAGCATACCGGATCTTCGCTCCAAATCCGTGGGGAATGGCCTGCTCACCCGTCCTATTCAGCAATACTTCAAAGCGATAATCCCCCTTATCTAAAAATAAATTAATTTGCTGCAGACTTGACAGATCCAGCGAATTTTCGGAATCCTTGTTTTTAAGGGAACCGAAAAGCGAGGCGACATTGTCCTTGGAAATAACCAACGTGTCTCCCGTGAGCAGGCCCGGGTCTTTCCGCCACGAGATGAAGTTGGAGAGTAATAGATCCAAAAAGATAATCGAGGTCTTGATATTATGCTGGTTATAACTTGTTTGCAGATTAGATAACGATAAAATCCTTTTAACGGGAAGCGCCCATTTTTCCTTAATAACGGATTTCTTCATGTTTTTGGACGTGGAACGCCGGGTCGCCTGTGTGGGCGAAGTGCGGGAGCGGTATCGACGAACGCCATCGCCAGCCGTATACGGTTCAAACAAGCCGGGCATGGGTCGAATGCTGGCCTCCAATGGAAGCATGAAGAAGCGCTCGGCAGGGCGATTGACCGCGCTGCTGGACACTGCTTTTTTCAGCAATAAATTTTCCTTCATCAGTTTTTGATTTTCCATGTGAAAGGAGATACAGAGGAAGGCTGTTATCAGGGCCATGCCGACAAAAACGGCAACAAGGACGAATTTCAATACTGTGCGCCGCCCTTGAAACCGGTTCGAGGCATGATTCGCCTTTTCAGAAAAAAAAAGATTTCTGGCGGTCTTGTTTTCTTCCGTGGCTTCCATCAGCTGTTGGGGAATGAATTGAATGCCATATTCCCCTAGCCCGTTCGGCTGAATCCGTTCCCACATGACCTTTCCGATTTTGTAGGAAGGTTTTGCCGCCACCGATCCTCTGGAAATGGTAAAAAGGCTAATCGTGATAATTTCATTTTTTCCGAAAATGGCCGGTGTCTTGATTCGGCAACCGCAAAGGCTGAAATCAATCACCCATTCATTGAAACCTTCCCCGGCCTCTGTCCTCACGGGCAGATGCATTGGCTGCCGTTCTTCTTTTCTAAGCTCATTCATGGTCATATGTTTTTTTCCTCCCTCTTCATAATTCACATTATTTGAAATCTCTTCTGAGATATTGCAAATACAGTACCGAAACACAATTATATTAACAACAAGGACTTATAAACGATTGGACGAAGTAAAAACACTTGGGTGTCAGATAAATATAACAGGACTTGTATTAAATATCGCGAATATAGCGGGTGTTAAGAATTAGCGAACTGAAAATGGAAAATAAAAACCCCCATGTCCTGCAATAACGCAAGACATGGGGGTTTGGTTTAAGGCGTTATCTTATAGATCTGTGAGCGTGATGGTTACGCCTGTGGAAATTGAATTCCCACTTTGATCCTGTATGTTGGAAATTTCGATTTCCTCGCCATTCAGATTGGTATTATTCTGAATGCCCACCTGAAAGGTCGCGACGTTCTTTCCAAGGGCTCCTTCCGTGGCCTCCCAGGACCAGTTCGACAAGGTCGCGCCGGTGATAGTTCCCGACTCAAACTGCAACGTGGGAGTACCGGAGGTATTCATATACTCGGTGAATTCCACGGTGAAATTGATGGTCACGGTGGCGCCGGAAACGTTGTTCATGTTCACGTCGCTTTTTGCCGTGAACAGGGCATTGTTGTAGATTTGCGGCTGGGTTTGATCCCTGATGCCGAAAAGCGCCTGGGTCGCAGCCGCGCCTTCAATGCCATCGATATTCACGGGCACGACCTTAAGCGAACAAACGGCGCCCAGACCGAAAGGCTCAATGGTCGCACCGTTGACAATAGGGTCAAGGCCCGGAGAATTCAAGCTTACCGTATGGCGCTGGACGCTGCTGAAGTTGTCGCCGATGTCCGTATTTGCCGCGAGCAGGAGCCAGGCCGGGTGCACCGTGTTCTTGATATAAATTGAATAGCTGGCGGCGTCGGTGGACCGGTTCCACTTGATGGGAATGCCGAGGGTGTTGTAATTGGCCTTGAAGGCCACATCCTGGAGCGTCACACCGGTGACGGCCGAAACGGGCGCGTTGGTCAATTCCGTATAGACGCTGTCGGTCCAGTTGAAATTGTCGCCCGTGATCGCGGATTTCAGGTTGACGATGGCAAGGGTGTATTTGGTATTCGTCAACAGGTTATACGCGGGACTGATGGTCAGGGTGCTCCCGGAAATCGTCACGCGGGTCTGGATGAGCCCGACCGCGTCCGTCAATTGAATCTGGGTCTGCACCGGGTCGATGACCGGCGCCAGCGTCCAGTTAATGACGATGTTGCTGGACACGCCCAGCCGGATGCGCGACATGTCCGTAGCATAATAGCTGACGGACTGAATGGCGATTCCCTTGACCGTGCTGAAGGACAGCGTGTCGACCACTGATATGCGTCCGTCAGTGGAAAAGAGCTGATAAATGAGGCTATAGTCGCTGCCGGCGGAAAGCAGCATGGAGGGGTTGATGGTCACGGAATCGTTGCTGGCTGAGACCGAAACCGGGACCCCCTGTCCGCTGCCGTCTTTCAGCATAATGTTGGTCAGGCGGGTAGCATCGATGTCGGAGGACATGATAAGAAGAATATCTGAGTTCAACACCACGGAATTGTCGCCAACACTTTTGACATTGCTTTTCAGAAGCACAAGCGGCTCCTGGTATTTGGCGAGATAGGCGACGTTCAGCACATTGCCGCCTTCCTGCAGCTGCACGGTGTCGATTTTGGAGGCGAAACGGGTGCCGTCGTTGTCCGTGAAGGACAAATAAAGGACTTCCGCGTTGATGCTGCGCAGAGCGGTGGCCGGAAGGTTGGCCAGGCTGAACGCGCCGGTCGCGTCCGTGGTATCCGAATACCGGTCGGGGATTTCATTGGGAATGTAAACCTGCACGACCGCGCCGGAGGCGGTGAAACGGTTCCCCGCTGTTTTGGCCAGCACCTTTTCCTTTTCAACATAAATGAATCCGCTGGTCGTTGCTTTTAATGGCAGCAGGTCGAAATCCTTTTGCACATTCGCCAGGAGGTTTACATCCGTGCCAATGGCGGGATGGCCGGCCGGTACGACCACCTGGACCTGCGCCCGTTTGCCTGAATAACCGGTCATGGGCTGAATCGTCAACAAATAGTCGCCCAGCGCCAAATTGGTGAACTGGTAGTATCCGTTGGCATCGGTCACCACGGTGCGGCTGGCGCCGGTATTGCCTTCCTGGTCACCGGTGACGGCCACCGTGACACCGGTGAGCACATTGCCGTTGGCCGCGGAAAAAACCCGGCCGGTGATGCTTCCGGAATACTTTCCCGTGGCCGTGAGCGAACCCTGATAAGTGGTATCCGTACTGTGGCCCGTGATGGTTCGCGTCTCATCGCCGGAACAGCCGCTCAGCGCAATCAGAAGGCCCGTCATCGCGCAGGAGGCCAAGAAGACCGTTAAACCTTTTTTCATTTTTTCCCTTTCATTAAAAATGGTTTAGTGAGAATTAAATGCCATTTTAAAGAATGCAATATATACAATTCATCGGAGGAAGTCAAAATCATTTATTATCAAGCGCTACGGTTTTCAACTTTCCCTTCTATCCTATTTAGTTGTTATAGTAATAGCTGTAACATTCATCTTCAAAGTCCGTGTATGAACGCAATAAAACGCGGACAAGCTCCGTAAGCATTTCGTCCTTCTCGCTTGCGATGGCCAAAACGTTCGGGTTCCCAAAAATCCGGAACTGGGCCCGCGTGTTTGACAGCACGAGCCTGCCGCCCTGTTGTAAGCCTTTAATCACAATGGGTTCAATTCCCCGTAGCTTGCTACGGCTTGTTTGTCATTCCGGGCTTGACCCGGAATCCATCATCAGGTGGTGGATTCCCGCTTTCGCGGGAATGACAGAGAAAGCCTCTTTGCCTTTCGATACC
>JAZDKP010000269.1:0-2237 GCA_043802925.1 Fibrobacterota bacterium
TCTCTGAAACCGATATTGCAATTACCGGTTGGGGCAGCCCGATGCTGCCGCCACCTCAAAAGGATTGGAAGCTCCGTTATGTCTGCCATATGACGGGAGAAATGCGGCGTGCTTACATTCCGATCTCCTACCTTGAATCCAATATCCCGGTCACAAATTGGGGCGACGCCTTTTCCTTTGCAACCGCAGAGGGTTCAATCGCGCTGCTGTTTTCCGTGCTCAAAGCCATCCCTGAAATCGACAAACGCATCCGGTTACCCGGACCGGAAAAATGGTGCCGGCCCCAACTGACAAGCCTTTTTAAGGCGCGCGTCGGCATTTACGGCCTCTCCACCATCGGCAGTATTGTCGCCGAATGGCTGAAGCCCTACAGGCCAGTTATCTCATTCTACGATCCGACCGTCAAAATCCCGCCCCTGGATATCATCCGTTACGGTTCGCTTCGGGAATTATTTTCCAACAACGACATCCTCATGGTGCACGCGGGGTTGAACGACGCGACACAGCATTCCATTGATTATCCACTGTTGTCGCTTTTACCTCCAGGAGGCGTCTTTATCAATATGGCGCGGGGGGCGATTGTCAAAGAAGCGGATCTTGCCCGGATCGCGGGTGAAGGCAAAATCCGGGTTGGGGTTGACGTTATTGATGATGAAAAAGAGTGGTTCGCGTCCCCGCTTGCAAAGGCGCCCAATGTCGTCTTCTCCGGACATATGATGTCACAACTCGGCCGGATTGAACGGCAGGTGCTCCAGGAAATCGCAATGGATAACATCAAACGATTTGTTGAGGATAAACCGTTATTGCATAGGGTGTCGCCGGAACGCTACAAAATAATGTCATAGCAGGAATCTTGCCAATTTTCCCTGGAATAACCTATATTGGAAAAAATGAAATGGCTGAAACTTGTCATTATTTTCATTGTCCTTAGCTTTCTCTATTTAAAGCTTCCTGTTGCTTTCAGGGATTACGACGCCTCCATCCTTAATCTGTTTTACAAGATGCGGGGCCCGGTCAACGTGGGCGAACGGGTGGTTATTGCGGCCATCAACGACGCCAGTATCGTGGAATACGGCGACTGGCCCTGGACCCGGATAAAAATCGCGGAACTGGTGGATTTCATTTCCGCCTGCAAGCCTTCCGTGATTGTCCTAAACTTTTATTTCCGAAAAAAAAGCATCCTCACCACGGATGAAAAAGACAAGGTCGAGGTACAAAACGAAAACCGGGTGCTGGCCGCCACCCTTCGAAAAGCCGGCAATGTCATCATCCCTTTCAATTTCGAGAAGTTCCAGGACGAACAGTCAGTCACGGCACTGGAAGCCCCGCCTGATAAAATCCAGCAGACCCGGTTTAAAAACATAACCAACACTTCAGGAAACATTTCCATTATTCCAGCAAAAGTCATCCATTCTCCCGAACCCGAGATTGCCGAAAGCGCCAAAGCCCTGGGGTTTAATAATGTCCTGGCCGGCATCCATCACTATACACTCCAGGCGGTTCAGTACGGCAACGCCTTCTATCCTTCCATTGCAATAGCCGCCGCAGTCGAATATCTCAAGTGCGGCATGGACGGCGCCTCCCTGGATATCGGTAATGCCATTACCCTCAAGGACGGACGCGCTCTGCCCATCGACGACTACGGCATCAGCATGATCAACTTCTGCGGGGGCAACGCGGCTTTTCCAAACTATACCGCTTCCGAAATCCTGGGGAAGAACTTCAATCCCGGCCTTTTGCGGGACAAAATCGTCATTGTGGGACTTACGGACAAACGCAACGGCGAACCCAATAAGACCCCCTATTCGGACAATTTGCCCGCTTCGGAACTCTGGGCCAATGTTATCGAAAATATTTTGTCGGGCAACACGCCATTTATCCGTTTTTCCTCTGTTGCGCTGATGCTCTTTCTGCCGCTCCTGATTATCCTTGGCCTGGCCTTTCTTACCCAGTGGTGCCTCACCCGTAGGTTTCGTAATGCATTCATTGCGATTGCCGCGGCCTTTATCATCCTCCTGCTCCTGAGTTTCATCCTGTTCCTGTTCAATCTGTGGCTGTCCGCGCTCATCCCCCTCTTTTACCTGACGGGGCTTGGCGTCTTCCTGACAATTAGGTCTTTCCGTCATTCCGGGTCGAATGCCGAGAATCCCTCCGCCACCACCGCGCTCGGGGCCAATACCGCCATTTTCACCCCTGCCGGGCAACTGGTGCGTATCGGACGGTATCAGGTGCAAAAG
>JAZDKP010000270.1:0-5265 GCA_043802925.1 Fibrobacterota bacterium
GCTCACTTTACCCAAATGAAACTGTTTCTTTATACCAGACAAGAACCCCTGCCCGAGGATCTTGAAAAATCTTTCATTTTCATTTGTAATACTATTGACAGATCCAGCGTATAATGATATGTTACTTATATTACATGTTAATCTTAAAGAAAGGAGTTGCCAATGCATTTGACGTGTGAAGGAAGGCAGTTTAAAATCACAGGTAATTTTCTGGAGGTGGACGAGGATGGCGTTAAATTGACACGCCTTCCCCTGGTTCCCTGGGTTGATGGAAAACCGTGTCGGGCCGGGCCATGGCGGCAGGTCAACGGAAAGCATTACTCCCTGGATTTACCGGGACTCGGCCAGGCGCATCTGGCGGTACGCGAAGGACACGTCTGCTACTGGGTGGAAACGAAACGCAAACATTTTAAAAGCCTGACGTATTTTCCAAACAGCCATCCGACAAAAACGGGTTGGCATACGTTCCTCTCGGACGAACTTGACCGTTACTGGAGCCTTAATGAAAACGCCGACGTGCCTCTCTCCAGCGCCTACATTGACATGCACGTGGACAAGGAGGATGGCGCCGGGATGACCGACCCCGGCGATAAGCCGCCCACCTGGATATGGAACATTCCCGCCCGGGCATTTGCCATTGAGACGCCGAAGGGATGGATGGGAATCTCAATCCCCGGACCGCTGTCGGTGGGTGTGACAAGAATGACCATGCAGCACGGGACGTTCAATCTTAAATTTGAAGAGTTTCGTCCGACCGCCCGGGAATGGGGCCCGGCGCGTGTGTATTTTATTCCGGGACTGCCAGATCCTTACGACGCGCTTGACCAGCATCGGCGGATATCAAAGGCCTGCGGCCTGATGCGCACGAAAATAGCAAAACATCCCAAATGGTGGAGTTATCCGACCTTCAAATGCGGGGATGAAATCTTCCGGGTGAATAACAAGCAATGGATACTGCGCGACGAAGACGGTAATTTTTCCAGCTTCTTGACAACGGACAACTGGCTGCGCTGGATTGATCATGTCGCCAAGTATACGCGGCTGGAGGGTAATATGAACCTCCAGGTTGACCAGCTTTTCTTCCATGGTTACGGCGGCCGGCATGTCATCTCCACGCTGGGAGGACAAGAGGGATTCCGCAAGACGATAGACCAACTGCGGGACAAAGGTTTCCGGGTGGGATTGTACCTTCATCTCTACATGATTGACCCTACCGCCACGGACTTTCCCGCAAAGCACCCCGATGCAATCTGTAAGCCGAAGGACCCGAGCTTCAAAGTCTGGCACGGCTGCCAGGTGGGTTCCCAAAGCATGGCTTACGTGGACTGGACACATCCGGCCGGCCGTCAATACATGCTTGAACAGGTTGCATGGCGGCTCAGTAATAAGCCGGACTGCCTGAATGCCGATTGGCTGTTGCTTAACAATAACCTTGGGGTTGACCCCCGCAAGTGGACCTTTTATGATCCGGACTGGGGCACCGGCGACCTGATGAGCATGAAGGCGACAAAGCTGGTCTACGAGTATGCCAAGAAGATTAAGCCTGGCTGCTACGTGCGCCGTCAGTCTCCGGGAGATCCGTATATGCAGCCTTATTGCGATCAGGCAAACCTGTGCGAGGAATGGAACGGCCAGACAACCGCCTGGTATAAACGGGCCCATATCGCCACGCGTGTTCTGGACAACGTGATCTTCCATACCGACGCGTGGTTTGTAACCCTCACGAAACTTACGGAATACTATTTTGCGCTGGCGGCGATATGTCCGCCGGAGAATGAGTCGGTCGCCCACGCCATTCACCCTTATATTAACTGGCGGCCGATGCGGTCAAAGGATTATGGACGGATCCGTGCCGGGATGCAGACCTACATGAACGCGCCGGTGCGCAAGGGAGACGAATGCCGCGTTAATTTCAAGGCTCCGGACGAACTGGAAATCTGGCGCAAGCACAGTGCCGGGCCGCTTGCCGGATGGTATGCCGCGATTGCCCTTCATAAGCGGTGTTTCGTAACCTACAGCGAGCGTGAAGCAAGGGTTGCCGCGTCGCAGGAAAGGCGGGTTACTGTGCCGCTGCCGCCCGGTGCTCGTCTGCACTCAGTCAAAGCAGTTCCCCACGAGGGAAAAGCGTATCCTTACAAATATGAGCAACCGGCCGCTGGAGAAGAACAATCCATAACATTATGGGTTCCGGACTCCGGAGAAAGTGTCATGTATATACAGATTAATTATGATCTAGCGAAATGAAGAGATTATTAAGTCGGTTGCAAAAGTCCTGTGGACGCGACGAAGCGCGTCCCTCCACGGTTGCGATGGAGGGCCACGTTTCATCGTGGCCGTCTTTTCTTTCTTGCCTGCCGATAGGGCGGAAATGGGAACCTTCCGTGCAACAACACGTGGAGTCCATTTTCGCGGGTCTTCCCGAACGCATCCGGGTGGAAATGTTGGAGCCGGCCTTCACTGAGCCGGAAGTTCTTCAGCGTGTGGAAAAGATAACGGGGATGAATTCGGATTTGCTCTTGTGCGTTGCGATCCACGGGGCGTCCGCGCGGGCCTTGACGCTTGCGGTCGTGAAATCACAGCTTCCCGCCGTCCTCTGGTGCCATGACCAGGCGCACTCGCTTGCATCTTCGGCGTTGGCTTCGGAGGCGCTGCGCCAGCTTTGTCACCCGCATATCCTGTTGCATGGTAAAGTTGAGAAAGTTACCCGGGAACTTGGCGTGGCGGCCTACGCCGCCGCGGCAAAACACCGGTTGAGCACGGCCCGCATCGGACAGCTTGGCCTGACCCATTTTAACCTCATCAGCGCGGCCGTCAATCCACTCCTCCTGCAGGCGCGGTTCGGAACATGGGTGGTCCCGCTGGCGCTTGAGGCATTCCGTTCCGCGCGGAAACATATTGATCCCGCACGCATCGTCAAAAGAGTCGCGGATATCCATTCCGCTTATGACGTGGATGTGGAGCAAGGTCTTCTTGAACAGGTCGCGGGTGTTCAGCTGGCCATTGAGGAACTTGGTGATTTTCATCGGCTGGACGCAATCGCAGTAAATTGCTGGAATGAGATTGTGCCGGATACCGGCGTATCGCCCTGCTTGGGTTTCGCGGGAGGATCGTATCGTGTTGTTTGCGAGAGTGACTTGGCAGCGGCCGTAACGATGCTGGCCGGAGAGGCGCTGTGCGGAAACCCGGGTTATGTGGGGGATTTCTGCAGCTTTGATGAAGAAACCGGAACGGCGAAACTGTTGCACTGCGCAGGTTATTCCGACCTTCATGCGGGTTGCCAGCGCATGAAAATTGTCCGCCAGGTCTGTCCCGCGGGACAGAAAGGCTCGGTAGTGGCGTGTCGGCCGATACTGCCGGAAGGTCCGGCGGTATGCGTCCAGCTTCACGGAAAGGAACTGGATTTATTGCACCTTCGCCGATGCCAGATTCTGCGCACGGAATTCCCGGAACAGATGCAGGTGGACGTTCAGATCGAAGGCGACAAAGGCGGATTCATCCGGGAAGCCGCTGGTAACCATTATGTGATTTTCCCGGGTGATACGGAAAATGCCTGGCGGACCTGGGCGCAGTGGTCAATGATACAGGTGCATTAGAGTAAATCTGGATCCGTGAATTTTCAAACATTAATGCTATGAAAAAATTAATACTTGGCGGTCAGAGCGGGGGAGGGAAAGGGATGAATATCCCGCTTTCGCAGAGGCTTGAAAGGCTGACAGCATGGTTTCACCGTGAGAATGACAGGCCCCTGTTGGGTTTTTATCTGGGGCCGCAGTATCCGTTGCATCTATTCCAGGGATGCCACCGAAACCTCCCCGACGGGGTGATAAAGCCGGAGAATGTTGTCGTGGCCGACTATCTTGACGACTACGAGCGGCTGTATCAGTGCTACGAAAACACAGGCGGAGACCTTGTCTGGGCTAATACGCCGTTTTTCGGATTGCCGTGGGTGGAGGCGGCCCTGGGCTGTACGGTAATTGCCGACCACCAGACAGGTTCAACTCGCAGCGAACCTCCGGCGGAGTTTGCCGAACATCCTGTAGTTCCGGAATTTTCCGCTGACAATCCATGGGTGAAAAAAATGCTGGAATTCATCCCTGCCTTGCAGGAACACAGCCATGGCCGGTACCCGGTCGGCGTGACGCTGATGCGGGGCATATCGGATTTATTATCGGCGCTTTACGGCGGCGATAAATTCGTTATGCGCATGTTTGATAATCCGGATGAGGTACAAGCGGCGGCAGGAAGGCTTACCGATTTCTGGATTGCGTTCGGAAAGTGCATGTTGGACCGGGTACCGTTGTTTCACGGCGGCACGGGCGCGTTTTTTTACAGCGTTTGGTGTCCCGGAAAAACCATCTGGCTTCAGGAAGACGCATCGGCGCTGCTCTCGCCGGATTTGTACGAACGATTTATTTTTCCGTGCGATCAGCGCATAGCGCGTGCGTTTGAACACAGCGTTATCCACCTCCATCCCGCACGGTTTATGCCCGTTGATTTCCTGCTGGAGAGCGATATCAACGTGATTGAGATTCACGTTGACAAGGGTGGACCAAGCGCCCGGCAACTGTTTGACACCCACCTGAAGGTGCTCGCCCGCAAACCCCTCATGGTCTGGGGCGACTTGACAGCGGATGATTTTGACTTCATCATGGGGCATCTTCCGCCCAAAGGTCTTCTTGTCAATACCGCTGTTGATTCCAGTGATCAAGCGCAGGTATATTGGGATAAGTTCACAAATATTTTTTTAAAAAATCGTTGACAAGACACGGTTGTATTGGTAAAAAGACAACTATGAAGGATAATTCTTCCATCGTGCGGTTGGATCGGGCAGGGCTACGGGCGGCTGGGGCGCTTGTAGTTTTGCGCGCCACGGTGGGGGAAACGGACAGATAAAGCGGATAACGCAGAATCTGTGAATGGTTAAACCCGCCGAAAAAAACGGTGGGTTTTTTATTTTTGGTATGATATAAACAACAAATTACAGATTGAAATTGGAATGGGGGATTATATGCGCACCGGTGTTGAATGTTTGATGGACGGATTGAAAAAAGCGGGCGTGAAAACCATATTTGGACTGCCGGGCGGGGCGGTTCTGGATATTTTCAGCAAAATATATCACGCTCCGTTTGAATTTATCCTTGTCCGGCACGAGCAGGGCGCCACCCACATGGCCGACGGCTATGCGCGCGCAACCGGCAAGGTGGGCTGTTGCCTGGCCACTTCCGGCCCGGGAGCGACGAATACCGTGACCGGGTTGGCCAATGC
>JAZDKP010000271.1:0-28856 GCA_043802925.1 Fibrobacterota bacterium
TCACCGTCCAGGAGCGTGAAGCGGATGAGAAGCCCGCGGTTGATGTAGTCAATACGGCCTCGGCGCGCAAACGTAAGCGCGGTGGCGCCCTGCTCCTCCTGGTAGATTTTGATGCCGTACATGTCGCCGGTCAGCGGGTCCACGCGATCCACGATGATCCGGTAACCTTTGAAGTCATCAATGATGAAACCTTCGCGGATGAGGGCCGCCGGCCGTTTCTGGGCGATGTCGAGGTACATCATGGCTGCGCGGTGGTTGGCCTCAGGAAGGATGCGGTTGTTAAAGTAGGTCAGCCCGGCCGCCAGCAAAAGGGAGGCTGCGAACGCCGGGAAGATGAGCGTGACAATGTGTACGCCCGCGGACTTGAGCGCAATGATTTCGTTGTCCGCGGAAAGGCGGCCGTAGGCCATCAGCGAAGCCACCAGCACGGCCATGGGCACGGAAAGCGCCACGATCCAACCCAGGTTCAGGATAAAGATTTCAAGGACCGTAAAGACGTTCAGCCCCTTGCTGAAGATGCTGTCGATCATTTCCAGTACAAATTCCATGACAAAGAGAAATGTCACCACGCCGAATGAATAAACGAAGGGTGCGATGTGCTCCTTGAGGATATAGCGGTAAAGAATCATGCCGTGAGAAATATAGAATATGGGGTTCGGGGGTATCAACCGACGATGTGATCTGAAAAACTCGAATTTCAGCACCCTCATCCCCTCTTTATTTTAAAGGATATTCCTGAAGAATTTATCTATATTAATAATCTGCAATCCCATGAAAAAACAAACCCTCCGCTTTGACGCTTCAAAATGTGACTACTGCGGCTCCTGCGTGGCCGTATGCAAACCCGACGCGCTCCTTCTGCTCGAAAACGCCATGCAAATCGACCTTGAACGCTGCACGGCCTGCGGCCGCTGCACCATCATCTGCCCCTTCCGCGCGCTCACGCTGGAGGCGGAAAAATGAAGCTCCCCGTGCGCGATGCGTACGACATCGTCATTGTGGGCGGCGGCCCGGCCGGCGCCATGGCCGCCAAAACAGCGGCCGAACAGGGCGTCTCGGTGCTCATGCTCGAAAAGGACAAGGAAATAGGCCTGCCGGTGCGCTGCGGCGAGCTGGTCGGTAAAAGAGGGCTGACGCTCGCCATCAACCCGGACCCGGCCTGGATTACCCACGAGATGCAAGGCGTCTGCTTCGTCTCCCCGACCGGCATCCGCATCAATGTGCCCTGCCCCGAACCCGCTTACATGCTCGACCGCCCGCGCATGGAAAAAGACATTGCGCACATGGCCGCAAAAAAGGGGGCGGATTTCCTGGTGCGTGCCTGCGCCGTGGACCTTGTGTTCGGTAAAACCGGGGATGTCACGGGCGTGACCTTCCTTTATTCGGGCGAGCGGGTCACGGTTCGGTCAAAAATCGTCATCGCGGCCGACGGCGTCGAGTCGCGCATGGCCAAGCTGGCAGGCATCGACTCCACGATCACCAATTTGAACGACATCGGCATCTGCGCGCAGTACCGTGTCACCAACATCGATTCGCCCGAAGGTTTCCCGGAGCTCCATTTCGGGAAAAACATTGTGCCCGACTGTTACGCCTGGATGTTCCCCAAGGGCGACGGCACCTTCAACCTCGGCCTCGGCATCCGCGCGTCCTCCGCCAAAGACGAATCCCCGGTCCAGTTACTCAACAAATTCATCCGCCTGCGCTATCCCACGGCGCGCCCCCTGGGCCTCACCGTGGGCGCGGTGCCGCTGGGCCTCTACCTTTCGCGGCTGGTGTGCAACGGCTTCATGGTGGTGGGTGATGCGGCGCGCATGGCCAACTGCCTCGACGGCGGGGGCATCACCTATGCCATGAACGCGGCCAAAATAGCGGCCGCCGTGGCCGCGGAGGCAATCAAGGCCGGTGATGTGTCCGCGAAAAAGCTGTCGCTGTACGAAAAACGGTGGAAGGGCGGCATCGGCAAACAGCAGGAACGCACCTACAAACTCAAAGATGCGGTGCTCAAGGTCAAAGACAGCACCATCGAAAGCGCGGCCCAGGCACTCCAGAAACGCGACCCCGCCAAGCTCAAGTACCTCGACATCGTCAAGGCCACGGTCAAAAACCAGCCCTCCCTTATTTTCGAAGCCGCCCGTCTTTTCAAATAATCGAAGCCATGAAAAACAGGGATAATATCATCCTCGTCACGGCCGGAGTCTTTGCGACCGCAGCCATGATTTTTCTTTTCACCGCCCGTGGGCCTGGAAAGGCCTCCGGGACCGCACCGTCGCCCGGCATCCAGCATGTCTCCAACTACAATTTCGACGACGTGGTGCTCAAGGCCGACAAACCGGTGCTCGTGGACTTCTGGGCCGAATGGTGCCCGCCCTGCCGTCAGCTTGCACCGGTCATCAGCGGCATCGCATCCGAACTGTCAGGAAAGGTTATTGTGGTCAAAGTCGATGTGGACGAAGCCAAGTCAACCGCCGCGCGTTTTGACGTCGAGGTGCTGCCCACACTCGTCCTTTTTCGGGGCGGCAAGGAACTCGAACGCACCCGCGGCCTTATTCCCCGCGATTCCATCCTGTCGCTGCTGAAAAAACACGGGGCGCGGTAACACCTCACCCCCTTTCCCCCTCTCCTAAAGGAGAGGGGGTCGATTCCAGTCAAATTCTTTTACAAATATAAAACAACTCATCCGTCTTGACACTATTATATACTTTTACGAAAAAAGAGCCCCCCTCTCCGCGTCTGGGTGGAGAGGGGGGTGAGGTGTCTTACAGATTATTAAACCCGAGGCCTATACCGACGAAATAGGACGTGGTCTCGCCAAAAGTGGCATCCGCAAAAATATCGAAGATGAGAAGCGAAACGCGCGCGCCCACCTGGGCCTTGAAGAAGTTGTCACCTTCATCCTCGAGTTTGACCTTGGTGCCCGACAGTCCTGGGGTACCCTCCGGAACCGTATAATCGAGCGTCATGGTCGAGCTTTCGATACCGATACCGCCGTAGAGGCCGAGGCCGAGAAGGAACTTAAAATCAGCGGACGCGTTGACCATGGCGGTCCAGTTATTGAGCTTCATGATGTCAAACAGGTTGATATTATTGAACGCGTACATGGCCGAGGTATGGAGCAGGGGTAGATTGTTGACGACTGGTACCCACTGGGTGAACTCATACTGCGCCTTGAGGCCGAACTGTCCGATTTTTCCCATGTTCGGGATCTTAATCGGGGGCAGGAAGCGGAGACCGAGCTGGAGCTTGAAGGGCAGACCGAGGTTGAGGCCGACAACTGGCGGGACACCGGGAAGGTAATCCATGTCCAATCCGCCGGGCAGGGCGAAAACCGTATCATTGAGAGTGCTGCTCATGGCGGCCCAGGCCGTCCGAATGGCTAGCGTGGAATTCGTATCCAATGTTGTGGCGTTGCTGACAACCAGTTGCCGCATTGTATATGCTGTGGGCTCCTTTTTCCCGACAGCGGTGGGTGCGGTCACGGGACCAATATCCAGAGTGGACTTGCCAACAATGCTTTTAAGAGCAGTCGCCTGCGTGGGATCGCTGAAACAGTTGTCAATCTGCACAGAACCCGCAAACTGGTAGGTCTTGAGGCCCGCATCCACCACGGAAATGCCTTCGCCGAAGTAGATTTGCAGGCCTGCCGGCATTTTAAACAGGGTATAGCTTTTGGACGAATTGTACCATCCGCTGTTCATTGTAACACCGATACTGTTGGTCAGCGGGTGAATGTAATTGATAGCATTATCACCGACAAGTTTCTGGATGTCTGCGGCCATGTCGGCCTGGGCGACCGGAACCAGCGCAACCAGCGCGAGGGCAGCAAGAACGAACAGTTTTTTCATGACGCGAGCCTCCTTTTAAATGGTAATATCGTTTTATAGAATAATATCCAATCGGGGCCATGAATGTCAAGATTAAGATGACAGCTATTCCCGGTACGGCCGCACCGTAAGCCCTGCGTCCACCTTTTCCTTCAACGTGGCCTCCACAAACTGGAGCGTGCCGCGGCCCGCGCTGGCGCAACCCGCGCAGGCGCCGGTGTACTGGATAAAAAGCAGGTTTCCCTGAAGGTCCATAATCTCCAGGCCGCCCGCGTCCGAGGCCAGGCTGGGCCGCACATGTTCATCGAGCGCCCGTTCGAGCACCTTCAACTTCTGCGGCACGGTCATGTCAGCAAAGCGTTTTTCCATGGGTATTACCTCCCGGGCGGTCTGCTTCTTCCGGAGAATTTCGTCGAGGATGTCAACCAGGTAGACGTTCTTTTCCTCATGCCCGCCGGGCCGGATGCAGGAGCCGCAATACGTGCCGGCGCCCGTGGCCTCCATGACCTCCTCAACCGTTTTCAGCCCCTGGAAGGTAATGGCGTCTTCAATCTGCTTGCGCGTGATGCGGCCGCAGTGGCAGACGATTTCCTTTTCTTCGAACTCTTTAATGTCCACGTTTTTATAACTGGCCACGGCCTTTTTGATGACATCATAGGCCATGACGCTGCAGTGCATTTTCTGGCCCGGCACACTGGGCGTTTCCGGGTTGTCGCGAAGGGAGCGTTCAACATCGAGGTTGGTGATCTTAAGCACCTGGTCCGCGGTCTTGCCCACGCAGAGTTCAGCCATCATGTCCGAGGCCGCGATGGCCGTGCCGCAGCCGAAGCTTTTGAACCGCGCGTCACGGATGACGTGCGAAACCGGGTCCACAAGCAGAAAGAGTTCCACCGCGTCGCCGCACGACTCGCTGCCGTGCAGCACATCCACCAGCTTGAGGCCACGTTTTGTGGCATCCTCTTCGGTAAACACACCAAAATGTTTGGGCGCATTCATGCGCTCCCGTACCTTTTCGGAGTAGCTGTCCCAGAGTCCGCGTCCTATCAAGGCTTCTTTACCCATGGCGTTTCCTTATTTGTAGGCGATGGAGATGCTACGCAGCCGCGCGATGCACTTTTTTATAATGTCGAGGGCCGTATCGATTTCAGCGTCCGTGGTATAGCGCGAAAGTGAAAAACGGAGTGCGGAATGGGCCAGCGCGGCCGGAAGCCCCATGGACTGGAGCACGTAGGAGGCCTTTTCATCGCCCGAAGCGCAGGCCGAGCCCGTGGAGGCCGCGATGCCGTTTTCGTTGAGGTCCCAGAGCACCGCCTCCCCTTCGACTCCCTTAAAGACCATGCTGGTGGTATTGGGCGTGCGCTGCGTCCGGGAGCCGTTCACCAATATATCCGGGAGGTCGCGGAGGAGCGTATTCTCAAACCGGTCCCGCAGGGTCTTCACCTTTGTCTGCTCGAAGACGACCCCTTCTTTGGCCATACGCGCCGCCACGCCCAGGCCCACGATGCCGGGCATGTTATGGGTGCCGCCGCGCAAACCACCCATCTGCTCGCCGCCGTACAGCAGCGGGGGCAAATTGACGCCGGAGCGGATAAAAAGAGCGCCCACACCTTTGGGCGCGTGGAACTTGTGGCCCGAATAGGCAAGAAAGTCGATGGCGCGGGATTTGACCGAGACCGTCACCTTGCCCAGCGCCTGCGTGGCGTCCGTGTGAAAAAGCACGCCGTGGGATTTGACAATCTGCGCAATTTCGTCAATGGGAAAGAGGACGCCGGTCTCGTTGTTGGCCCACATGATTGAAACAAGCGCGGTTTTATCGGTCAGCGCCGCCTTGACGCGCTCCGCAGTGACAAACCCTTCGGGGTTGACCGGCAGGTAGGTGACCTCCACACCCAGGGTCTGCAGGAACTTGCAGGCATTACGCACCGAAGGATGCTCCACCTCGGTGGTAACGATATGATTCTTGCCCGTAGGGCGGATGACGCTGTAATAGACGCCCATGAGCACGGTGTTGTTCCCCTCGGTGCCGCAGGAATTGACCACAATACTGTCCTTGTCGTCCGCGCCAATGAGGTCGTAGAGGCTGTCGAGCGCGTTCGCGAGGTGCGCGCGGGTCTCGGCGCCGTAGCGGTGGAGGCTGGAAGGGTTGCCGTAGAGTTCATCAAGGAACGGCAGCAGGGCCGCCTTGACTTCAGGGGCCACAAGGGTGGTTGCATTATTATCGAGGTAAATTCGTTCCATAAATATAAAAAATAACTATCCCGTTAAGGGGTTATCAACCGATTACATTTACAACAGTCCATGCCGCGTGATGCGCCGGTACAGCAGAACACCCGAAACGAGCGCGATTGCGGCCGTGAGCCCGCCTACAAGCCACTGATGGAACAGCAACTTTCCGATGGAAACAAGTGTGGCGTACAGCCAGATCACGCAGGTTCCCCAGGCCAGAAACTCCTGTCGGAGGCTCACATGCTCGGTCTCAATCCCCGCGGTTTTCGCCACAAAGGCCCAGCCCGGGCTTGCCACGCGCGCCTTGCGATAAAAGCCCACAACCTTTTCCGACGGCGTCTTTGCGCCGCTTACCAGCACCACGCCTATCCACAGGGCCAAAACCAGCGTCATGGCAATAACGACCCGCACGGCGAAAAAGTCCGGGTCCACGGTTTCCGGAGTGATGAGACCCATCCGCAGACAGACGGCCGTTAACCACCGCTCCGCAAGCGTGGAGTTTAGAAACACCGTCAGTCCCGCGGAACCGAGCATGGCCGCGATTTCGGCCTTGGCATTGACACGCCACCAGAACCAGCGCGCAATCATGACCGTCCCGAGTCCCGCGGCATAGATGCCGAGGAAACGATAGACCTCCTCGATGCCCTTGAGCCGCACGCAGATGGACCCCGCCACCAGCATAAGCAGCAGCATGCCCAGCTGGGCGGCCTTGACGTAATGCTTCTGCGACCGTCCCTTTACAAGGTAGGGCTGGTAGATGTCATTAACAAGATAAGAGACGCCAAGGTGCAGGTGCGTGCTCACGGTGCTCATGTAGGCGGCCATGAGCGCGGAAACCATAAGGCCTTTGAGGCCAATGGGCATGAACAGGGCCACCATGGCCGGAAACGCGGTTTCGGCCGCGGGACCGGTCAGGTTCGGGAAATAGATGAGCGACACGAGCCCCACGATGACCCAGGGCCACGGCCGGATGACAAAGTGCGCAACATTGAACCAGAGAAAAGCCTTGGCCGCCTCGGTCTCGTTTTTTGTTGAGAGAATGCGCTGGACGACGTAGCTCCCGCTCGGCACCGCGTTCCACCAGAAGATGCCCATATAAACGAAGAAGGTGAAGGTGAGCAGGTCAAAGGTCTTGAACGATGGAAAGAAGGAAAGCAACTGCGGCTTGAACCCCGGCGCAGCCGAGATATTGGCGATGAAACCGGGGCCTTTGGAGGCGTCGACATAGACCAGGATTGCAAGCACGATGCAGCCGAAGATGGCCAGCATGAACTGGAAGACGTCGGTATACACCACGCCGTAAAGGCCGGACATCATGGTGTAAAGCAGCGTGAACAGGGAGAGCACGAGGAGGATAAGGACCGGCCACGAGACCGGACCGAGGAGCGGCAGGGCCACGGGCGCAACGCCCGAGAGCCCGAGCACCGTGGTGGTGATCTTGACCATGCCGAGCGTCACCGACGCCACGATGGTACAGTTCATGAACACGCCGTCAAAAAACGCGCGGAAGACGCGCAACGCATCCTTGGAACGGGTATCGTCGTAACGGATGTTGATGAACTCCACGTCCGTGGTCACCGCAATGCGGCGCCAGAGCCGCGCAAAGAAGAAGACCGAGGCCAGTCCGCCGATGGCCGCGGACCACCACCACCAGTTCTCGAAGATGCCGGTTTCGCGCGAGATGCGCGCCACAAAAAGCGGCGTATCGGACGAAAAGGTGGTGGCCACAATGGAGGTGCCCGCGATGAACCAGCCAAGGCTGCGGCCCGCGAGCAAGTAGTCGTCCTTGGACGCGCGCGCACGACGGGTGAAGTAGAGGCCGATGGCCACGGAGATGACGAGGTAAACAGCAACCACAGACCAGTCAAGAAAGGCCATGTGCGCTCCTTTTAATATATAAGCCAACCGCCCAGTTCTTTGTTGGAGACCGGAACCTTAAAATACGATGCAGACCTGAAGAAGGACGACCTTCACCGCAGGCCCTAAACCCGCATCGACTTCCAGGCATTGATAAGCCCGTTCGTGGACGTGTCGTGCGATACGACCTTGTCGTTCGTCCTGAGTTCCGGCAGAATCCTGCCCGCAAGCTGTTTCCCCAATTCCACGCCCCACTGGTCAAAGCTGTAGATGTTCCAAATCACGCCCTGAACGAATATTTTGTGTTCGTACATGGCAAGAAGGCTGCCCAGCATGCGCGGGGTGATTTGTTTGACAAGAATGGAATTAGTCGGCCGGTTCCCTTCGAACACCTTGAACGGCAGGAGCTTTTCGATTTCCGCCTCGCTTTTTCCAGCTTTCTTAAATTCCAAAGCGGCTTCCGCGGCTGTTTTGCCGTTCATGAGCGCCTCCGCCTGCGCAAAAAAGTTGGAGAGCAGAAGCGTGTGGTGGTCGCCAACTGGGTTATGACTAATGGCCGGAGCGATGAAGTCGCAGGGAATGAGTTTGGTGCCCTGGTGGATGAGCTGGTAAAAGGCGTGCTGGCCGTTGGTGCCGGGCTCACCCCATATGACCGGGCCGGTCTGGTAGGCGACCGCCTTGCCGTTCCGGTCCACGGACTTGCCATTGCTCTCCATGTCGCCCTGCTGGAAGTAGGCCGCGAACCGGTGGAGGTACTGGTCATAGGGAAGAATGGCGTGGCTTTCAGCGCCAAAGAAATTGTTATACCAGACCCCCAGAAGCGCAAGCACCACCGGGATGTTCTTTTCAAACGGTGCGGTGCGAAAATGGTTGTCCATGGCGTGCGCGCCTTCGAGCAACTCCCGAAAACGGTCAAAGCCCAGCGTACAGGCCACGGAAAGGCCGATGGCGGACCAGAGGGAATAGCGGCCGCCCACCCAGTCCCAGAAACGGAACATGTTGCACGGGTCAATGCCGAACTTTTTCACTTCGGTCTCGTTGGTGGAGAGCGCCGCAAAATGGCGCGCCACATGCGCCTCGCTGCGCGCGGACTGGAGGAACCACTGCCGCGCGGTGTGCGCGTTGGCCATGGTTTCCTGTGTTGTAAAGGTCTTGGACGCGATTAAAAAGAGCGTGGTTTCGGGGTCAAGCCGCTTCAATGTTTCGGCGATGTGCGTGCCGTCGACGTTGGAAACAAAATGGGCGCGGATATTGGGTTTTTTATACGCCTTGAGCGCCTCGGTGACCATGACCGGCCCCAGGTCCGAACCGCCGATGCCGATGTTCACGATGTCCGTGATGGGTTTGCCCGTGTATCCCTTCCATACCCCGGAAATGACCCGTTCCGAAAAATCCTCCATCTGCTCAAGCACCGCGTTGACCTCGGGCATCACATCCTTACCGTCCACAACCACCGGCGTGTTGGATCGGTTCCGAAGCGCGGTATGCAGCACGGCCCGGTCCTCGGTCGCGTTGATTCGGTCACCGCTGAACATTTTATGGATGGCGTCCGTGAGTTCCACTTCTTTGGCCAGGGCCGTGAGCAGCTTCAGGGTCTCGGGTGTGATGCGGTTCTTGGAATAATCAACCAGCAGGTCCTCAAAGCGGAGCGACATCCGTTCAAAACGTTGTTTGTCTTTCTTAAAAAGGTCGCGCAGGTGGGCCTTATGAATTGCTTTGTAGTGGACGGAGAGTTTTTTCCAGGCTTGGGTGGAACGGGGATTCACGGATTTGAGCATTGGGGCCTCGCTTGGTTTCAGGGGATGAGAATAATAATAAATGAATTCACGCAAGGGACGCAACAGCCGGATCAGCGGGCCCACGGAATCCTTTTCAAATATTTCCGCGGAGGCAGGCCGTAGCGCCGCTTGAAAACCTTTGAGAAATAATAAATGTCTTCGATTCCGACCCGGGCGCAAATTTCCTTGACCGGCAGACCGGAGGTACGCAGCATCTTTTCCGCCAGTTCCAGCCGCAGGGCCGTCAGGTATTCGATGACGCTCCGGTTGAAACTCTTGCGGAACTTGCGGCACAGATGTTCGCGGGAACAGCCGGCCAACCGGGCAAGCGGTTCCAGGGCAATTTTACCCTGATAGTTTTCATTCATGTAGTCCGCCACCTTTTCCATGGCCGGGTCGTTGCCCGAAGCGTTTGCAAAAGGCCTGCGGCCGCCGGAAAGGAGCTCCCCCGACTCACGGAGGAAGCTCAACAGGGCAAGTGCCAGCCGGGTCCTATCGTTTTCGTGGCCGGGCGGGTTGTAGCCAAGCCGTACAAAAGGTGCTATTGCGGAAAACAGGAGCCGGAATTGGCCGTCAGGCAGATGGACATGGGACGGGACCGACGGCAGGCCGAGTCCCTTGAAAATGGCGGGAAAGGGAAGCGAGCAGGGCCGCTCCGCACTATCATACAAGCCGAATGTGATCTCGTGGTATGTGTGCGCCTGCTTCGGGTGCGGGATGAACTGGTGCATTTGCATGGGTGAAATGAAAAAGAGGTCGCCTTTTTCCGTGACCGACCGCTCCCCGCCTATCCGGACAGCGCCAACACCATGATTATACAAAACAATGTGATATACCGGATGCGCGTGTTCCGAGCCCCCCCGGCTTACCGCCAGGAGCGTTTCGCTTGAGGAATGAAGTATTTCCGGACGGTATATCTGCCCATCCAAGAGGATTCCAACCATAATAATATATCAATATAATACAAATATATGACAATCAAGGCCATTTTATTTTTTCACTTTCAGGATTATCTTATACATACAGAATAAAGAAGCTTATTCAAATTATAATGGAGGCCCCCATGACTTCCCGTGAAATCGTCCAGGCCACACTTGATTATGCCTCGCCCGAACGGCTGGCGCGCTCGTTTCCGGATTCTGATTTTATAGGAACGGGACATACGGCCAAAACCCATGCCACGGACTGGAAAGAGGTCGGCAACGGACGCTGGGAACGTAGCGATGAGTGGGGCAATCTGTGGGCCCGTGTCGACACGACATCCAAGGGGGAGGTGGTCAAAGGCGTACTGAACGATATTAATGATATCGCCCTGTACAAGTTTCCGGACTTTTCCGACCCAGCCAGCTACGACAACGTACGCAAGGACCGCGCGAGTGCGCCCGATAAATGGCTTATCGGCTGGCTGCCCGGTTTCACCTTCAACATTGCCAACAAGCTGCGAAAGCTGGAAAATTACCTCATGGACCTCCTCCTTGAGCCGGAACAGTGCCGGCTCATGCACGACCGCATCGACCGTTGCCTGGAAGACATGATCCGGGGCTATGCAAACGCAGGCGTGGACGCCATCATGTTCCCGGAAGACTGGGGCACGCAAAAGCAAACACTCATCAGCCCGGCCCTCTGGCGCGAAGAATTCTTTCCCCGCTTCCAAAAGCTCTGCGGGCTCGCGCATTCCCTCGGGCTCAAGGTCTTCATGCATTCCTGCGGCCGCATCGAGGCCATTGTGCCCGGGCTCATCGAGGCGGGCGTGGACGTGCTCCAGTTCGACCAGCCCGAATTGCACGGGCTCGAAAAACTCGCCGAACACCAGCGGGGACGAAAAATCACATTCTGGTGCCCGGTCGATATCCAGCGCGTCCTCCAGACCCGGGACGAGTCCGTCATCCGCCAGCGTGCGCGCGACATGGTCAACATCCTGTGGCGGGGCCAGGGCGGTTTCATCGCGGGCCACTACTCCGACAATACCTCCATCGGCCTCGAACCGCGCTGGCAGGAGTACGCGAACGAGGAATTTCTTAAACGCGGTATAAGAAAGCCATATTTATAGGGGTTAGAAACCGTGTTTCCCGTCTGACGTCCAGCCCGGCAAGTCGGAAATGAACGACCCCGCAGCAAGCTACGGGACCTCCCTCCCCCTATTTATCAAACCGGCCATTTTCCAACCGGAACGCGCGGTCGCCCATGGAAAAAAGCGGCGCATTATGCGTTACCAGAATGACGATACGCCCTTTCCGGGCCTCTTCACGCAATGCTTCGGCTGCAATGGCAAGATTCTCAGGATCGAGGTTTCCCGTGGGTTCATCGGCCAGGATGATTGCGGGGTCTTTAATAAGCGCGCGAATCAGTGCGACGCGTTGCTGTTCGCCCACGCTAAGTTCACCGGGGCGATGTTCCAACCGGTGGGTCAAACGAAACCGCTCTAAAAGATCATTCAGCCGGTCCGGGCAAGAAGAATCTCCCGGCCCCAAATGAAGGGGCAATGCCAGGTTCTGCCGCACGGAAAGATAAGGCAACAGGTAAAACTTCTGGAAAATGAAGCCCACTTTCCGATTTCTAAATGTGCGCCTTTCCGCTCCGTTCATTTCATAAAGATCATTTCCATTAAACTTCACGGATCCAGAGGAAGGTCGCATCATTCCCCCCAGCATCAAAAGCAGGGTGCTCTTTCCACTGCCGCTGGAGCCGTGGATGACCGTCATTTCTCCGCTCCTAAAGCATCCGGTGAGACCGTCGACAGCGGCAACGACAATGTTTTTCTTACGATAAGAACGCGAGAGCCCTGTTATTGACAGTTCGTCCATCTATTCCTCCATTAATATGCAGCTCGGGTCGGAACGAACCAGGCTGATGAGGGGAATGCTTTCAGCCACAAGCGCCGTGAGCAAGGTAATAAGACCGATTTTGGGGAGGTCTGCCCATTGATACGCGACCTCAACGGTCTCTGTGATTAGAAAGCCCGATGTCCAATATACGGCCAGGGCAGAACCGATGATGAACCCGGTGACCGCAGCCAACAGTGCCAACAGGCCGATCTTAATGAAATAGAGCGACAAAATATAGCCGTGGCCCGCGCCCATGGCGGTTAGTATTCCCGTTTCCTTTCTGCGTTCCGCAACTTCCTGGGCGCCGGAAATTACGATGATCATTATCGTGACGATAAGGATAAGACCCAGCAGGTAATAAAGCGTCCGATCCGTGGTAAGCCGGGCCAAGGCGCGTCCCTGGATAAGACCGGTCTTTGTAATGAGCCTCATGCCGGGGGTTATGTTCTTCAGCATCGCGCGCTCGTTTTTAACGGTTTTCTCAACATCGCTTCCGTGCTGGCAAAGAAAAGCGAGAATATAGTGGACTCGGCCCTCCTGTCCCAGCATTGTTTGCAAAGTTACAAGAGGAAGAAATATGCGATAATCATCCTCGTCGCCCTTTTCCTTCACGACAGACTCGACGTTATACGAGGTCCCATTGATTTGCAGCGTGTCCCCGGTCATCCGTCCGAGTTGTTTCGCCGCCATGGCGCCCAGACGTACCTCTCCCTCCCGCACCGGTCGTATCATGTTCCCTTTTTCAGCGGTTTCGTCGGAGCGTTGAACAATCCCGATACCTGTCAAAAGAAACGTTTTGCCATTCCGGGTCAGGCGTGTTTGCAGCACGGAAACAAAATAGCGGGAAGCGAGTTCATCGTGATCCGCCAACCGGACAGCAATATCTTCTGAAAAGGCGGTTTGTTTGTCCGTGCACCAGTATATATCCAATGGGTTTGTGGAATCAGGCAGGATAATAAGGTTATGCCCCAGCCTTTTTACGATGATCTGCATGGCGCGGTTCGTATAGCGCGAGGTGTTGCTGATGTAAACATAAAGGGAGACCGATGCCGTTAAGGCCAGAAACAGCAGAACGGTCACAAGTCTTTTATATATGGCCTGTCGAAAAATAAGCGTTAGTCGCATGAGGTTCCTTCCCTATACGTGTCTTACTGAACACGGGCCGAAATACCGACAGCCATGCGCCGTCCAAAATCCGGGTATCCAATGGCGGTCGAGTATCGGTCGTCCGTCACATTTTCCATTCTAACAAAGGTTCTGGTGGTTTTACTCAACTGATACCCCAGGACTATGTCCAGCGTCCCGAAATCACCGAGCGGATGGAGCGCCCCGTCCGGCGAGAATCTTTTATTCTCATAGGGGCCGACATATTTTCCGAACATATCCAGGCTAAATCCAAACCGTTGCAACATCAACCCGGCCGAGATAATCTGATCCGGTGTGTTTTCCAAAGAATCATAGGGACTCTTTTTGATCATTCCATTGGCAAAAATCGTGGCTAAATTATAAATTTCCGTAGACCGGATATCAATCTCAATGCCTTTGACATCGACATTCCTGTTTCTGTAGAGGGAATAGATACGGCCATCCGGTAGTGTGTCCATGCGGCTGCTCATGAGCAGCGCATTTTTCCGGTACGTATAAAATCCCGTCAGGGTGGCTTTACCGAATATGTTGCCGAACGTGGTCCCGGCATCGATTTTGATGCGGTTTTCGTCTGCCGGTTTATTATAGGTTGTATCCAAGGTTCCGGTGCGCGCCGCGATGGTTCCGAAAGCAAGATTGGCGTGGAGGGCCAGATTCTCCAGAATATCATAGGAGGCGCCGAAATTACCGTTCAAGGCAAACGGGTCCCAGGTGTTCTTTATGGCAGTTGCTTTTTTAAGCGCACCGGGTTCCAGACTATTGTCGTAAGCATCCCGGACCACCGTATATTCATCGTTATAGGTCCGGGCTCCTCTTAAACCCGCATCCAGGTTCCATTTGCCAAGCCTGTGTTCGTCAACCAGAACAAACGAAAGGGTCTGGTTTTCGCAACGGTAGCCGGAATAGTACCGCTTGCCGTTGGGCGCTGTCCAGTGGTTATAGAGGCCGCCGATACGCAATACATTATTGTTGAACAGGGAAAGCGCCTGGGTAATATTGATGCCCCATTCCCAGTCCTTATCGGCTGTTTTCGGCAAGAGAGCGGTCAGTGTATCGGGAATGACCCATTTCTTGGTCTTGGAATCGTAATATTTGATGGAATCTTTTTTTGTGTAGTATTTGGCAACCTCAAAAGTCGAACTACGGTCTGTGTAATAACCGATGGCTTCCACGGAAGCTTTTGGGCTAAAAACATAAAAGGATTTCAGATTGAAAAAAGTGGCATGAAACGGATCAATGGTCGGGTCCGGATTTGCGGCCGCGGCCTTGGAAAGATCGGTTTCAGGCGGGTTTTCGAATTTCTGCATCTCCCGTTTGCCGTAAAGATGGAAAAGACGGAAATCCAGGGTGAGATTCTTGATAGGATTGAGTCCGGTATAGCCGTAAAAATTCATGAGACTTTGAGCGCTGTTCGTGCCTTCCGGGCCATCCGTATGCTCCGCCGTAACACCGGCGCTGTATTGAATCGGTCCGATACGGCTCGGCACCGTCGAGCCATGCAGCAGATGGGCATGATAAGTCTCGAAAGAACCGTATTCCACATCATATTGCGTGGCAGGTGCATCGAATTTCTTCAACGTGACATTCACCACGCCCGAGAGACTTGTGAGGCTCGACAACAGGGCGGCGCTGGAGCGCGTAATTTCAATGCGCTCGATGTCCCCGCTTGAGAAAAAATAAGGCAGCTCTTGAAATTCATTCTGCCACGCGCCTTCTATTGCATAGGTTGGATAGGGATATTTTTGGCCTCGGAAGGAGACGAATTGCTTGACCTTCTTGCCCCGGCTTTCCACAAACGCGCCGGGAACATATTGAAGCGCCTGGATGAGGTTTTTGGCGCCCTGGCGCTCTATGGCCGTGTCGTTGACTGTGGATGTCGAGGCGGTCAGGCCGGGTGATTCGAGGCGGGGATACTGAACAATGTCCCGAAGGCGTTTGCCGAAAACAGTGATGGAATATTCACCTTGCAGCGAGACAGACGAATCTCTTGGCGAAACGATAGAATCCTGAAGCGGGACAGCTGAATCAGCGGACAAACTATCAGAGGCCTGGATGTTCATCATCATCATTGAAAGCGCCAATAAAACATATTTCATCCGTCGATTTTGCATGGTTTTCTCTCCTTGTGGTTTTGGTGTAGTACGGTTGCTTTATTATATATTACGAAACAAATGTCAAAAAGGGGACAAAACAAACCAACTATTTTTCCGTTTTCCCAGAATCATGAGCCAATAGAATGCTTAAGTGATGAAGCCTTGATGGCCCGATTTTCCAGTGAATCCGGCCATGGGGATTTTGCAGAACTTGTAAAGCGCCACCATGGCCGGATGTTCCGTGTGGCCTGGAACATGCTCGGTCATCGCCGCGACGCCGAGGACGCGGTCCAGGAATGTTTCATGCGCATACTCAGCAGGCGCCATTCCTACCACACCGGCACCCCTTTCTCGCCTTGGGCGTATACCATCTTGCGGTACTTCTGTATTGACGAGCTCCGCAAACGCAAGGGCCATGCAAATGAGGTGCTTGAACCCGAAATCCTGGCGTCGCCGGATCATACCGACCAGATGGTTGAACAACGTGAGCAGGATCGCATGGTTCAAAAAGCATTATTGGAACTGCCGGAGGATGACAGGGAAGTGGTATCATTGCGGATTTACGCTGAGATGGATTTTAACGCCATTTCGGAAACCTGCAAGATTTCACCGGATGCGGCGAAAAAGCGTTTTTACCGGAGTTTGGAAAAATTGAAGGACATATTAAAACATCTTTTATGAATAGGACCGTATTGAAAAATCCGCGTCCCTTTTACCGGGCTATGCCGTATTATATGATAGGGAGATAAAATCGATGAACAATCCTGGAGATTCGGAAAAAATTATTGGTTTGCTCGAAAAGTCAGCGCCGCAAACCCCGGCCGGACTGGAACAGCGGATTATCGATGCGGGGATAGAGCGCCTGCTTGCTGAAAAGAAAGGCCATGGGTTCAGATTATTTTATTACGCCGCGGCCGCTGTATTGCTTTTGGCAATGACAATCGTATTTGTTTCCAAGGGCCGCTTCGTTGTCCAGGAACAGGCCAAACGTAAGTGCGGCGACTGTTGGAGGTTTGTCGGTTTTGATGCCGGCAACAGCCGCCACAGTTCCTCGGACTGTTGTGTGCCCACCGCCCTTGTCTGGCAGACCGCTGTCCAGAACTCCAACGGCGCATACAAGCCGCTGGGCTGGAAGGGACTCCTTATCGTGGGAACGGGCACAAGCCGCGAAGGCAGCCTGATTGCAATCAATGCGGAGAACGGCGAAACCCGCTGGAAACGGGATTTTACCTCAGGCGATTTCTACAAAGCCAGGCGTTTCCCGGACCGCTGCATTATAAACCAACGGTTTTATATCACTGACGGGAGCCAATGCCTTGTCATGGATCCCTTAAGCGGCAAAACATTGAAAACCCTCCTCCCGCCCGAACCGGCCCTCGGATGGTCTTATCTCTCCGCCGAGGGAAACCGGCTGTACGGCGGCACCCATGACGGCAGGCAGATCTTCTGCGTGGACGCCGGCAATGGAAAACCCCTTTGGACGCATGGGCTGCAGGCGCCGGCGTTTATCCCGGCCCTGTCGCAGGGTAAACTGTTCATCCACACGGCCAAAGGCGAGGTCATGGCGCTCAATACGGCGGACGGCTCAATAGCATGGCGCCTGGAAAATGCGGGTGTTGCAGGACGATCCAGCATTCATGTCAGGGATGGCCTGCTTGCCATTCTGACGCAGAATGACGAACTGGCACTTTTTTCTTCTAAAAACGGAAAAGTGCTGTGGAAGGCGCACGAAAAGGGGCTTTCCAATGCCAGTCTCGCGCTTGGGGATGATGCGGTCTATGTCAAAGGCGGGGCCGAGGCATGGAGCCTTGACAATGGAGAAACCCTCTGGAACAACGCCGGGAACCTAATAAGCAGTTGCTCTCCCCCCACTTTGATGAAAAACAAGCTGATGAGTGTGTCCAACTTCGGCCTCCGTGATTTGAATATCATGGACCTGTCAGGCCGGACCGTCGGGAACCTGAAAGGTATGGACAACCATGTCTGCGATGGAGCGATCGTGCTCAATGGCAAGGTTTTTACGGTGGGTGCGGAAAGGATCGCTGCGTTCGGCTGCGCAAAAGGCGGCTAGGCTGGCAATGAACCTCCTCGCAGCAAGCTGCGAGGTATCGAAAGGCAAAAGGCCTTCTCTGTCATTCCCGCGAAAGCGGGAATCCACCACGTGATGGTGGATTCCGGGTCAAGCCCGGAATGACAAAGCCGCAGCAAGCTGCGGGGAATTAGACCCATAGTGATTAAAATCGCTTCAGGTTCGATCGCACCCTTTCGACAGGGGAAACATCCGATTTTATGCAGGCTTGCCGGGCTGGACGTCCATCATCTATTGATGGCGTTTGGAAAAACCTTCCCGCGTTAACTATATTTTACACCATGAAAATCCTATCTGTTCTTGCCGCAATCACCGCACTGCTGTTTGCCGGCTGCTCCACCACTACCAACAATTCGTCCACCAGCCCGTCGGGCAGCAGCACGGCTGAAAGAGCGTTCGAGTCCGTGCTGGTTTCCGACGCGTTTTACATGGGTAAATTCGAGACCATGAACCATGAGTTCTCGTCCGCCCTGAACGACCTGTTTGAACAGACAGACGCCGACACCTCCGCGATTGCCACCGACACGGTCATCACCTTTCTTCGCCTGGATCCGCTGACAAACGACACACTCCGGGACACACTGATCAATGCCATCGCGTACCGGATGCCCGGCCTCCGTTATGCCGCATCCGCCGTCACCCTGCAGGGTCGGTCTGTCTGGCAGATGGACACGGCCTGCTTTACTGTTGCGCAAAACGACATCACGCTCCGCCTCGACTCTATGACGCTCGATTCCAACGTCTCGGGCGTGACCCGCGTGGTGACAAAACGGCGCCATGTGCTCCGGAGCATTGTTTTCACACCCGTTGACACAAAAAAGAACTACCCGGTCACGGGCGCAAACTGGTATGGCGCGGCCCTGTTCTGCAACGCTAAAAGCGGCATGGACGGTTACAGCGCCTGTTATTCCGCGGACTCCTTTGTCCTCCAGGCATCCGCTGCAGGCTGGCGCCTTCCCGATACCGCACAATGGGTTCTGGCCGCACGCGCCGGCCGTTCCGCGGACTCCTCTGTTTTCCCAACCGGCCCCATTATCAGCGAATGGATGGCAAACTACCTCGAAGCCGGCAATCTGGCAAGCCTCATGCCCGTGGCCAGCTACCCGTCCAATCCCGACAGCCTCTTTGACATGGCCGGAAATCTTTGGGAATGGTGCGCGGATGTTTATTCCGCTGCGGACACGTCACGGGTCATCAAGGGCGGAAGCTACGCGGACGGGCCTGATTTTCAGAGAACTGCGTTCGTTTCACGCGAGCGCTCCGTTGTCTCCTCCTTGCTCATCGGTTTTCGCGTCATCCGCAAAAAATGAGCCGCGTCAATTTCCCGGAGGATTAGGCTAATTGGTAAGTCACCGGTCTTGAAAACCGGCGCCCGAAAGGGCTTGGGGGTTCGAGTCCCTCATCCTCCGATTTTTATTTTCTCTGCTTGTTCCGAACATCCCTTTATTATGACATAAGTGCAATATCCCGCGAAGGTGAAATTTTTCACATCGGTTTTATCGTTTTATTGTTTTTTTTTCTTGAAAATAGTTCGCGATAAGTTTTATTTTTACTGTTCTGAATTTATAAAACACATTTCAGGGGACACAGGGCCTACATGAAGCACCAGCTGTTGATTGCACTGATTGTTTTCATCCCGGTCATCGGCGCCTTCCTGCTTCCCGTCGCAAGCATGGTTTCCAAGGGTTTCCGGAATGTCCTGGCCCTGCTCTTTGTCTCCGCCTCCTGTGTCATGTCCCTGGCCCTTGTTCCCTATCTGCTTTCCGGCAGCACCATCACTCTCCAGTATCCGGCCCCCATGGGCCTCAACTTCGTCCTTTATGTCGACCAGCTTGCCATCTTCATGGCCATTGTCTCGTCCTTCATAGGCGCAATTATCGTCCTCTATTCCTTCGATTATATAAGCCACTATCCAAACCAGAACGAATACTATCTATTGGTAGTGCTATTTATCGGCTCCATGATGGGGTTGGTCTTTTCCGGAAACCTCATACTCATGTTCGTTTTCTGGGAAATGACGGGTATTGCTTCCTGGCGTTTAATCGGCTTTTACCGCGAAAAAAATGTTGTGCTCAAGGCCGACAAATCCTTTCTGGTCACGGTCTTTGGTGCACTGGTCATGCTTCTCGGTTTTATCATGCTTTACGATCAAACCGGCACATTCGACCTTCTTGGTATCAAGTCAGCCCTGGCAGGCCAGCCCATTCGCGACCTTATCGTCATTCTCATTCTCTTCGGAATTCTTTCAAAATCAGCAACTTTGCCCCTGCACACATGGCTTCCTGATGCCGGTGTTGCCCCATCGCCTGTCACTGCGCTTCTCCATGCCGCAGTACTGGTTAAAATCGGCGTTTATGTGTATGCCCGCCTCTTCTGTGCAACTTTCAGCGTAACTGAAATCTGGACCACCGTGGTTCCGGTCATTGCTGCTGCCAGCGCTCTTGTCTCTGCATGCGCAGCCTTAATTGACAAGGACTTAAAGCGTATCATCGCCTATTCGACTATCAGCCAGATAGGTTTTATTTTCCTTGGGCTTTCCTCTGGAAATCCGGTAGGAATTGCAGGCGGTCTTCTTTATATATTGATGCACGGACTGGCAAAAGCCGGTCTCTTCCTTTGTGCCGGCATTGTCGAACAGAACACGCATGAAAAAGATATCACCAAACTTGGCGGCTTGTTCAAGACCATGCCGATCACCGCAATCGCCTTCCTTCTTTGCGCATTCTCGGTCATGGGTATCCCGCCCTTCGGCGGCTTTTTCAGCAAATACATGGTCATCGCAGGCACGGTCAACAACGGCCAGTACTGGATTGCCGGCGTCTTCATTGCCGGTGCAGTGCTGACCATCCTCTATCTCTTCCGTGTCTTTACCATGGTCTTTATGGGCGAAGCCAAAGAGGGCCACACTGCGCGTGAAGCATCACCGGTCATGGTTTTCTGTGTCGCGCTCCTGGCCGTGCTTTCAATTCTGGGCGGTATTTACATCAAATATCCTGGGTCTTTCGTAGAATCTACGGTCCAACAGATGGCGGGGTTAATTAAATAATGAATATGCAGCTTGTCATGCTATTGGCCCTTCCCGCATTGTGCGGCGCTGTCACTTTTCTGATTCCCCAGCGGGTGCGTTTTGTGCGCGGCACACTGCTCCTGGCCACCACGCTCATCAACCTGCTGCTTGCCATTAAACTGTTTGGCACCGAGTCCATCATCCAACAGCCCTGGCTTCCTTACGGCATCGATTTCGCGCTCCGCATTGACAAGTTCAGCACATTCATCGTGCTCGCGGTCGCGGGCTTCAGCTTTCTTATTGCGCTCTACTCCATCGCATTCATGGCCGGCAAAAGCATGAGCAAGCAGTTCTTCGCCTATCTGCTCATTTCGCTTTCCATGGTCAACGGCGCAACCCTGGCCAACAACCTCATCCTCCTGCTCTTTTTCTGGGAAGGCCTGCTCGCCACCCTTTTCGGTTTTATCGTCATCGGCAACCCCAATGCCTACAAGACCGCGGTCAAAGCCCTGGTCCTGGTGGGCATCTCCGACCTATGCATGATGTTCGGCATCGGTCTTACCGGCCACCTGGCGGGCACTCTCACCATTTCAGCGCTCTCGCTCCCTGTCACGGGTCTCGGCAGCGTGGCATTCATACTGCTCATGCTGGGCGCTGTTTCCAAAGCGGGCTGCATGCCCTTCCATAGCTGGATACCCGATGCCGCCATCGACGCGCCGGCCCCCTTTATGGCCTTCCTGCCTGCGGCGTTGGAAAAACTCCTCGGCATCTATTTTCTGGGTCGCATCACGCTCCAGATGTTCCAGCTCACCCCCCAGTCTTGGCTTTCGCCCCTGCTCATGATTCTCGGCGGGGTCACCATCCTCCTCGCGGTCATGATGGCGCTCGTTCAAAAAGACTACAAGCGGCTTCTCTCGTACCACGCCATCAGCCAGGTCGGCTACATGATTCTGGGCATCGGAACCATGGTGCCCGTGGGCATTGTGGGCGGTCTCTTCCATATGATCAACCACGCCATGTACAAGAGCTGCCTCTTCCTCACTGGCGCCACGGTCGAAAAACAGACCGGCACCACCGACCTTTCAAAACTCGGCGGCATCGGCCGTGTCATGCCCGTCACCTTCGCCTGCTTTATCGTGGCGGCGGCCGCCATTTCAGGCGTCCCGCCCTTCAACGGCTTCTTTTCAAAAGAACTGGTGTACGACGGCGCGCTCGAACGCGGCTCCATCTTCTATATCATGGCGGTCGCCGGCTCGTTCTTCACCGCGGCCTCGTTCCTCAAGCTCGGTCACGCGGCCTTCCTCGGCAAGCGGGCCACAACCAACGAAAATGTCAAGGAAGCGCCAATTCTCATGCTTCTGCCCATGATCGTCATCGCGGGTTTTTGCATTCTCTTCGGCCTGTACAACGCGCTGCCCCTGCAAAACCTCATTCAGCCCGTTGTCGGCGACGCGCGGCTCCAGGGCCACGACTACTCCGGCCTGCCGCACAGCTCCTTTCTGGTCATCATGACGGTCCTCGTGCTCGCCGCGGCGCTGCTCAACCATCTCTTTGGCGTCAAAAAGACCGGCTCCGGTATCGGCGCCGTGGACCATATCCATCACGCACCGGTACTGTCGGGTATTTACGACAAGGCCGAAAAGCGGTGGTTCGACCCCTACGACCTCGGCCTTAAATTCGTCGGAGTTTTCTCAAAAATAGGTTTTGGCATTGACCGGCTGGTCGACTGGTTCTACGACGGTTTTGCCGTCTCGGTCACCGGCAACGTTTCCAGAATAGTGAGCCGGCTGCATAACGGCAGCTACGTTACTTATCTGCTCTGGTCGCTCTTCGGTGTCTTTCTGGTTGTGGCGTACGCGCTCTGGGCAAAATAACGGTCATCTTTAGGAGACAGACTTGACTTCACTCCTGTTCGTTCCCTTTCTGCTGGTGCTCCTGCTCAACCTCCTCAACAAGGGGATTGCCCGCAGGGTTGCAACGGGCCTGGGCGTGCTCTGGTCCATCACGCAAATCTACTGGATATGTTTTCCCGATGCGGGCTGCACCATCGCCTGCTCCGACTTCTTCAGCGACTGGTTTCCCCTCCTGCTCGACGTCGACGGCCTCTCCAAGGTCATGCTGCTTGCGGTCGGCATCGTGAGCCTTGTGACATTCATAACAGGCGCCTATACGCTGCCCGGCAACCGCGAACGCTTTAACTTTGTCAATCTTGTGCTCCTTGGCATGGCGGGCTTAAACGGCCTGCTCATGGTCACGGACCTGTTTTCGCTCTATGTTTATATCGAAGTCGTGGCTGTTGCCTCCTTCATTCTCATCTCGCTGCAGCGCGAAAAAGACGCGCTCGAAGGCGCCTTTAAATATCTCGTGCTCTCCGCGGGCGCCAGCGCTCTCATGCTGCTCGCTGTTGCCGGCATTTTTCTGGTCTGCGGCGACACCTCCTTCGATTCCGTGCGTCAAATGCTCCATGTCGGCCCGTCACGCCGCATCATCACCATTGCCGTAACCCTCTTTGTGGCCGCGGCATTCATCAAGGGCGGCCTCGCGCCGTTCCACGGCTGGCTGCCCGATGCCTACAGCGCGTCGCCGGCCCCGGTCTCCGTCTTCTTAGCCGGTATCGTCACCAAAACCGCGGGTCTCTACACCGCGGTGCGCGTGGTGACCTCGATCTTCGGGCTTACCCCGGCGCTTCAGAACCTGCTCCTTGTCATCGGCGCCTTTTCCGCGGTCTTCGGGGCCGTGGCCGCGCTCAATCAGACCGATTTCCGCCGCATGCTCGCCTACTCCAGCATCAGCCAGATGGGCTACATCATCATGGCGCTGGGCGCGGGCTCGGTCCTCGCGCTGGCCGGTGCGCTCTTCCACCTGTTCAACCATGCGATTTTCAAGTCGCAGCTTTTTATTAACGCCGCAGCTATGGAAAAGCAGACCGGCACTCGTGACATGAACCGCCTGGGCGGGCTCGCTTCACGTATGCCGGTTACGGGCGGCACCTCCATCGTGGCCTTCCTGTCACTTGCCGGCATTCCGCCGCTTGCCGGGTTCTGGAGCAAGCTCATCATCATCGTGGCGCTCTGGCAGAGCGGCAACCATGTGATTGCAACTATCGCCATTCTCGCGAGCCTTGTGACTCTGGGCTATTTTCTCCTGCTCCAGCGTAAAATGTTCTTCGGAAAACTGTCGCCCGAACTGGCCGCCATACGCGAGGCTGATAAGGGCTTTCTGGTGCCCGTGCTCCTGCTCTCCGCCATCACCATCGTGCTGGGGGTCGCCTACCCGTTTGCGGTGGGCCGGTTCATGGAGGCCGCGCAGAGCATCATGAACCTGACGGTCAAATAAAGGATACCCCAGTACCATGTGTATGTCGCTGAACATTGCCCTGATGCTCCTCCTGGTTCTGATGTCGCTCTGGGCCGTCATGGCTGCACGTCTGTTATACGCCGCAATCGGCCTCGCCTGCGCCAGCATCGTGCTCGCAATTATCATGTTCCGGATGTCCTCGCCCATCGCCGCGGTCATCGAACTTTCGGTGTGCGCCGGGCTCATCACGGCCATTTTCATCAGCGTCATCAGCCTCGTCAAGCACTCCTCCAAGGAAGAAATTGACGCGCGGGCCAAAACCCGCATTAAAAAATACGTCTGGCTGCCAATACTGGCCGTTATCCTGGGCATCGTGCTGTTCTTTGCGGTTAAGCCCAACAACGTGGTCCCGACTCTGTTCTTAACCGAAACCGATGTGCGCGAGGTGTTCTGGAACCTCCGCCAGGCGGACCTTATGGGACAGATTCTTCTGTTGCTGACAGGCGCATTCGGCGTGGTGGTATTGTTTAAAACACGGGGTAAAAAGTGAGTTGCGCCCCCCTCCCCCTGCTCTGGGCCGCGGGCATCTTCACGGTGCTGCTGCTGTTCATTGGTTTCTACTGCATCCTTGCCACGCGCAACCTTATCCGCATCCTCATCGGCATCGAAGTCCTTTCAAAGGGCATCACACTCGGCATCATAGCGGTCGGTTACGCCGTGGGTAACATGGCCCTGGCGCAGTCGCTTGCCATCACCGTCATTATCGTCGAAGTGTTCGTGGTGGCCATTGCGGCCGGCATCATCATCAATCTCAACCGGCACCACGGTTCAGTGAGCGCCCGCAACATCGAAAACCTGAAAGGATAAGGGAAAGCATCACCATGGCACAATGGCTCCTGACCCCGCCCGTTGCCTTCACGGTCCTCTTGACGTTCATCTTTGTGCTGTATATTCTGTCCAAGCGGCTGGCCATCAAACCCGCCAAAAACGTGCCGGGCAAAAACAAAATGTACTCCTGCGGCGAAGAAGTGCCCATCCGCCGCGTGCAGCCCGATTATGTGCAGTTCTTCCCCTTCGCCTTTTTCTTCACCATCATGCATGTGGTCGCGCTTGTCATTGCCACGGTTCCGGCCGGGGACCTGGCGTCGCACAGCCTCAGCATCGTCTATGTCCTGGCCGCGGTGGTGGGGCTCATCGTCCTTTTCCGAGGTGAATAACGCCATGTCATTCGTCGAAAAAATCATCAACTGGTCGCGTATCAAGTCCCCGTGGATTCTGCACTACAACACCGGCGCCTGCAACGCCTGCGATATCGAAATCCTCGACGCCCTCACCCCGCGCTACGACCTTGAACGCTTTGGCATCCTCCTTAAATGCACCCCCCGCCATGCCGATGTCCTTGTTTGCTCCGGCCCGGTCACCAAGCAATCGCGCGAACGGCTCCTGCGTATTTACGAACAGCTCCCGGAGCCCAAGTTCGTGGTGGCCGTTGGCACCTGCGCCTGCTCGGGCGGCGTGTTTAATGGTTGCTACAACATGATGGGCGGCATCGACACCGTTATCCCGGTCTCGGCTTACATCCCCGGCTGCCCGGTCCGTCCCGAGGCCATCATCGACGGCGTGGCCAAGCTGCTCGGGAGCCTCCAGCAGGCGTAATAACAGGTGTTCTTTTTCACATATTAAGTTTGTAGCTTTTATTTAAAAGGCATACGCAATGGCAAAAGAAGAGGAAATCCAGCAGGCCCTCGTCCGGCAATACCCCGCGCTCGAAGGCCATATCAGCATCCAACGGCCCCGCCGTATGTGGATTCAGGTCGAGGCATCGGGTTTTATCGACTTTCTCGAATATCTGGTCAAAGAGCAGGAAGTCATCATGTGCTGCACCATTACGGGCCTCGACAAGGGCGAAACCCTGGCCGCCATCTACCACCTGGCACGTCCCGACGGTATTATTTTTAATGTCGAAATCAATGTTCCCAAATCCAATCCGGTCATCCAATCCATCACCCCGACCTACCCCAGCGCCGACCTCTACGAACGCGAACTCATCGATTTACTGGGTATGAAAGTCGAGGGACTGGGCGAGGGTTTCCGCTATCCTCTCACCGATGACTGGCCCAAGGGGCAGTATCCCCTGCGCAAGGACTGGAAGCTTGATCCGGCCATCGAAATCGGCCACCTAAAGGAGCTGTGATATGGGCAAGGTGTTTTTCCCGGTCGGTCCGCAGCATCCCGCGCTCAAGGAACCCGCCAGCTTCCGCATCCTCCTTGAGGGCGAAAAAATCATCGAAGCCAACGTGCGGCTGGGGTACAACCACCGCGGCGTCGAAAAGGCCTGCGAAGACCGTTCGTATCTTCAAGCCATGTACCTGCTCGAGCGCGTCTGCGGTATCTGCTCGCACTCCCACTCCACCTGCTTTATCCAGGCGGTCGAAGAAGTGGCGGGGCTTCAGGTTCCGGCCCGCGCGGTCTATATCCGCACCCTCATCGCCGAGCTCGAACGCATCCACAGCCATCTGCTGTGGCTGGGCGTGGCCGGCCACGAAGTGGGCTTTGACACGCTTTTCATGTACTCCTGGCGCGATCGCGAGGTGGTCATGGACCTCCTGGCCATGCTCACGGGCAACCGCGTCAATTACGGCATGAACACCGTGGGCGGCGTCCGGCGCGACGTGCCCAAGGAAAAATACGACGAAATCCTCAAGGCCGTCGATATTCTCGAAGAACGCACCAAGTATTACGTGCAGGTCGCCACCGAAGAAATCACCTTCATGAAGCGCCTCACCAACGTCGGCCGCCTCACGCACGACGAAGTCGTCAAGATGTGCGTGTCCGGCCCCACCGGCCGCGCCTCGGGCGTGCCGCGTGACGTGCGACGCGACGACCCCTACGCCGCCTACGGCGAGCTCGATTTCAACGTCATCACCGACACCCACGGCGACGTCTACGGCCGCGCGGTGGTGCGCCTGCTCGAGCTCATGGAATCGTACAAAATGATACGGCAAATCATCAAGCAGATGCCCGAGGGCCCCATCGTGGTCAAGGCGCCGCGCAAAGTGCCCGCGGGCGAAGCCGTGAGCCGCTACGAAGCCCCCCGCGGCGAGGACATCCACTACGTCAAAGGCAACGGCACCGACAAGCCCGAACGCGTCAAACTGCGCGCCCCGACAATGGCCAATGTCCAGGCCGTTAAAAAGATGGTCGAAAACTATTATCTGGCCGACCTGCCCATCACGGTGGCCGCGATTGACCCCTGCTTCTCGTGCACCGACCGCACCATCGAGGTCAGCCGCATCGACACCGGCCGCACGGACCTCATGGACTGGGAATCGCTCCGCAAATACAGTATGGACTGGTATGCGAAGCAGGGGGTGAAGTTCTAATGGCACATTCATTGTTTTACATCTTCGTTTTTCCGGGTTTTCTCTTTCTGCTCGTTTTCAGCCTCTTTGCCGAATGGGTCGACCGCAAGCTCTACGCCCGCTTCCAGAACCGGATGGGGCCGCCCTGGTTTCAGCCCTTGGCCGACATGATCAAGCTGTTCGGCAAGGAGTGCATCATCCCCGACCAGGTCGAAGCGCGGGTTTTTAAAGTTCTGCCCCTCGTGGCCCTGGCCGCCACCGTGACCTCGTTTCTTTACATCCCGCTCTGGGGCACGCAGGCCCTGTTCTCGTTCGAGGGCGACGTCATTGTGGTGCTCTACCTGCTGACCATTCCCACGCTGACCTTTTTCATGGCCGGCTGGTTTTCGCTCTGTCCGTTCTCGCTCCTCGGCGCGACGCGCTGCCTCACGCAGCTCTTCGCCTACGAGGTCCCGCTTTTCGTTTGCATCCTCTCGTCCGCGCTTCTGGCCGACACTTGGTCATTAAGCGGCATCGCGGCCTTTTACGCCGCGCACCCGGGTTACTGGCTGTTCAACCTCATCGGCTTTGCCATCGGCATCTTCGCGCTCCTGGGCAAGCTCGAAAAGGCGCCCCTCGATATTCCCGAGGCCGAGACCGAGATTGTGGCCGGCACCTTCACCGAATACAGCGGCAACCTGTTCGCCTTCTTCCGCATGGCCATCAATATCGAAATGATTGTGGGCGCCTCGCTTTTGGCGGCCGTCTTCCTTCCCTTCGGCCTTTCGCTGGGCCCGGTGGCCGGGTTCGCCTTTTACATTCTCAAGGTGCTGCTGGTGGTGGCTTTCCTCTCCCTCGCGCACGCGGTCTTTGCCCGCATCCGCATCGACCAAATGATCAACCTCTGCTGGAAATACGTGGCGCCCCTGGGTTTTGCCCAGCTGCTCATCAACATCATCCTGAAAGGAGCGCTGGCCTGATGAAAAAACCCGGTAAAATGACGCGTCTGGCGCTGTTTTCGGCCGTGCACAAGCCCGCTACCATTGGCTACCCGTTTGTCAAAGTCACCATGCCCGAAAACTTCAGGGGCAAAATATTCGGCGACGCCAACAAATGCATCGGCTGCAAGCTCTGCGAGCGCGACTGCCCCAGCGACGCCATTCACATCAAAAAGGTCGGCGAAAAACGGTTCGAAATCGAGTTTGACCTCGACAAATGCATCTACTGCGGCCAGTGCGTCGATTCGTGCAACAAGGACGCGCTGTCCCTCACGCCCGATTTCGAACTGGCCCAGCTGTCGCACGACAAATTCAAGGTCGTCTATAAAAACACCCATGCCCCGGTCCAGGCTCCGGCCGCCTCTGCTTGACGCTGCG
>JAZDKP010000272.1:0-2699 GCA_043802925.1 Fibrobacterota bacterium
GTCCCCAGATTTCCCAGATTTCCTATTTGATTTTATTTTGGGAACCGCTTAAAATTCCCTTATGATTAACAGGAATTTTCTATAAGCAAAATTCCTGTTGGGAGCGAAGAAAAAGGAGGACACATGAGTTTCCTTTATCGAGCCTTCTTCCGTTCCGCTAATTGGCTGGCTTTGGGCATACTGATCATTGTCTTTCTGTGGCCAAACATTCGCAGCCAGGGCGCAATTCTTCAGATTCCGGCATTATCCATATTCAAGGATGATGTCATCGGTTTCAGTGTCAAACGGCCAGGCGGCTGGCGGCTGCGCTATACCACGGGTGTTATTGCCATCCTCAAGGATGACCAGGCCAGGGAGGGTGTCCTGATCTACCCGGTAAAGCCGAAAGCAGGTTTCATACTCCAGGATTTTCTGACCAGCTATCTCAATATTATGAAGATGTCTTCGAACCGAACGTCAAGGATCGAATTCTCGAACCTCGCGGCCGACCGGTTCCGGGCTACGGCCCAGGTAACGGGCATGATGGCCGGCACACCGGTCTCCGGTTTGGCGGAAGCCGTTGCCAGGCCTCCGGATTATGTTCTGACAATTATCTGGGCCCCAGCCACAGAGTTTGCCGCCAAGCGGGCTGGATTGCAGGCCATCGCCGCCAGCTACCAGCGCACGCCCGGGGTCGCCCTGGTCAGGCTTAAGGGGAAATATTTCGAGACCATGGCCCCTAAAGGGTGGCGGATCATGGAGGAATCATCCAACTCGGTCAATTTCACCAATGCCGCAGGAGACGCCGGGGTGTTGTCGGGGTATAGCGATTTCGGAAGTGATTCCGCGCCCATGACGATTCCCCGCCTCTTTGCGGCCGTGACCAAGCCGTGTTATCCCGGCCAGAAACCCTGCTTCAGCATCGCCAAAATCTACAAGCGTCTGGCGGCCGTCGATGCTCCCGATTTTAGGGATTCTATGGGCAGGACCTGGAAAGCCCGGGCCGAGGAATTCGAGGCGACCCTGGTCGACGCGGCCGTTTCCCGCGTGCACGGAGTGTTGACCGGCATGGTCATGTGCGGACGCCACGTCACCGGTCTCTACGGCTGGATCATCGTCACGGCGACCAGAATTTCCCGACCCGAGTGCTGGGAAAGTCAGGCCGCGGCCACGTCCATTGTCCAAGAGAACATCAAAATTATCCGTGCCAGCGAACTGATCACCAAGCGTATCCTGCCCCGCAACAATCCTTACGATTCCTCGACCATCATGGGCAGCTGGGCTTATAAAAACAAGGTTGACAGCGAACTTTCCGCGAAACGCCAGGAAGCGATCATGGGCTATGAATCTTATCGCACCCCCGCGGGAGAACGGGTCGATGTCCCGCTTAACTCAATCCCGGGCGGCAATAACCCGCTCTATTTTAACCCGCAGTCGGGACTCCTCTGGAACTCCACTCTGAACCCGCCCCCGCAAGGATACGTTATCCTGAAGCGCTAAGCCGTTGACCGATTAATCGCATATCTGATTGCAGTTGCGCACGCGGTTCAGGCAGTGCTGGAAGACTCTCGTATACATCCATTTTCTGTTTTTATCGGGCCATTGGCGCGCGCTATGGAAGATGCGCAAAATTTCCAGACGGTTGCCTTTGGCACGGTATATCACAATATAGGATGTTCCGGCGATAACCAGCTTCCGCGTTTTCGCCACCCGCAATGATTCGCAATTGGCTATTGCAATTTTAAAGTTTTTTCTTAAAATCATCACATAGGGAACATGGATATTCCTATAAGTTTATGATGAGGTGAGATGAAATGACAAAATTCACTGCATATATCGAACGAGATCCGGAAACCGGTTACCTTATCGGCCTGGTACCAGGAATTCCCGGCGCCCATACCCAGGCTGAAACCATTGATGAATTGCTTGTCAACTTGAAAGAAGTTTTGGAGCTTTGTATTGAAGGACTTGACTTGGAGGAAAAAAAGAGTCTTCCGGAATTTGTCGGGGTACAACAGGTGGAGATAGCAGTTTGACAAAACTGCCTCTAGCAACTGCTGAAAAGCTTGAAAAAAATATTTTACAAATAGGGTTTAAGAAGGTCAGGCAAAAAGGCAGCCACGCATTTTATAAACATTCTGATGGTTGTACGACGCCCATTCCTTTCCATAAAGGTCGAGTTATCTCCCGGCCTTTACTCCGTGAGATTTTAAGAGAAATCGAAATCGGCATTGACGAATTCAATCACTTGTTGAATCAATAAGTCATCTAATAAAATTTATTCTATTGCTTTTCTGTTTTAAAAGCCCCAATTAATTAAAGAGGCAAGGCAAGCTGAATTTTAAGCGCTTTCTCTAAGGCTAGCATATCTTTCATTGTTAACCGTTACCAGCGCTTCGCTAGGATAACATTCTTCTATATTACCTGTTAAAGGAACGATTTAATTTTCAAATTGGCGCGGGGCAGCGATAAATTTGTCGCCCATATCGCAGCTTTCCTGATTGAAATGCCCGGATGAACGCAATTGATCGCCCCGGCATTTTTATTGACATTCAGCAAAATCCCCACTACAATCTTCTTAAAGTGCAGAAAATATCAAATTTGCAACTTGTTGGCGGAGTGGAACCAATATTTTTATCTCATCTTCTCGCTTTAACGGGGAGAAACCACGGTTTGTCTGTGCAGAGCAAATGTTCGCTTTGGGCGCATCCCCGGATATG
>JAZDKP010000273.1:0-3345 GCA_043802925.1 Fibrobacterota bacterium
CGATGCACCGAGCTTGTCGAGGTGGGGGGTGAGTTATTTCGACGTCAATTCATACACGCCGGACCAATCCGCACCGGGCGGGTTCAGCTTAAACTCATGGCAGCGCGCCACGTACACCTTGGACGGGTTGGTCTTCTGGTCCGGGTACCGTTCGATTTCAAGAATAAGCGACTTTTCGAACAGCGCAATGGCCTTGTCCCACTCCTGCTTCTTGTAAAACCCGAGCGCTTCGAGATAAATCTGCACCATCTCCGCAACGCGCGGCTCGATTTTCCCCTTTTCCTCGATGAGTTCAAACACCGTGATGGGTTCGCTTTTACCCACCACCGTGATCTTGTCCAACTCGCGAATTTCGAACGCATCGCCAATCATGTCGCGGGTGAAGTGTGAAATCATGGTGAAGACGCCGTATTGCTTGGCCGCGCTTTCGAGACGGGCCGCCAGGTTGACCGTGTCGCCCATCATGGTGTAATTCATGCGCTTTTTGGAGCCCATGTTGCCCGTCACAATGGGGCCGGAGTTGACGCCGATGCGCATGCGCATCCCGTGCACGATTGCGGGCCACTTGTCGCCTTCCGAGACCCACTTGACGCGCAAGTCTCCAAGTGTGCGCTGCATCTTGATGGCCGTGAGGCAGCCCTTTTCCGCGTGGTCCGGAAGCGGCATGGGCGCGCCAAAGAAAGCGATGATGGCGTCGCCTTCATACTTGTCGAGCGTGCCGCCGTTGTCCATAAGAATATCGGTCTGCGCGGTGAGATACTCATTCAACAGCTCCACGAGCTTGGTCGGGGAACCGAGCTTTTCGGAGAAGGTGGAGAAGCCTTGGATATCGGTGAAATACGCGGTGCGGATGCCTTCATCGCCGCCCAGCTGCGGGACCTGCTTGGATTCGTACATCTGGTCGATGAGTTCAACCGACAGGTAGTTCTGGAACGTGGCCTTGAGGAACTGCTTGTCGCGTTCCTCGGTGATGTAGCGGTAGAGGGCGCCCGCAAGGAAGCAGGTGAACATGCCAAACACGGGCCGGACGATTTCGAGGTTGAGGTTCTGGTCCTGAAAATAACCGAGCGCCACCACAAAATAAGTGAGGGAGGCAAGCAGGGTCACGCCGATGGAGATGAAAGGCTTGACAAGAAAGGCGAGGATCGCGACGATGACACAGAGCAGCATCATGACGAGTAGCATGGTCGAGTCGTCCGGGTCGCGCATGAAGTCGCGGTTGAGGATATCGGTCATGACCGTGGCGTGGAGCTCCACGCCGGGATAGTTGGCGTCCGCGGGAGCGCTCACAATATCGAACATGGAGGGCGCATCCGACCCCACAAGAAAGAGCTTTCCGCAGAAATAGTCGGCCGGCACCCGCTTCGCCTTGATGTCGTAATAGGAAATGGTTTTAAAGGTGCGCTGCGACAACCCGAGGAAGTTGATGCGCATCCGGCCGTGCAGGTCGACCGGAATCAAAAGCGGTTCGCCGAATTCGCGGGTCTGGCCGGGCGCCATGGCGTCCAGCTCTTCGGGCCGCATTTTCAAAAGCTGGTCCATTACGTCATTGCGTAAAATCACGTATTCGGTCCGGAGTTCCCCTTCCTTTTTCGATACGGTCAGGGGCTGGCATGCGGTGAGCGACTCCCCGGGTTTAAGCGCCATCACCGCGGGCCCGTCTAAGGCCGCAAGCGCGAGCAGCGACGAAAGCGGGATTTCCTCCACGGCCTTTTCATTGTTCTGGATTTCCACAAGCGTGAACAGCTCCTCCCCGGTGCGCAAAATGCCGGTCGCGTCGGACAGGGGCGCGGGTTCGTTCATGGGCAGCTTCAGAAGGTCGGCCTCGGTGATACCGTTAAGGTCTTTGATGGATGAAAAAGAGAGCATGCCCTGCAGCAGGTCCGCCTTGAGCGCACCCGCGGCGTCCTTGAGCACCACGACCTTTTCCGTGACGGAAAGCGACCCGCCGTCCTTGAGCTGCGCAACAGCCGGCGCTTTTTCGAGAAGCGCGCGGACCATGAAACCGCTGACCCCGGGATAACTGACCGAAAGGACGCCCGCCTTGTCCTTGCGCAAATAGAAGGGGCGGCCCATGTCAAGGGATGTGCCCGGAATGAACTTGACGTCCGCCAGCGTCTTGCCCATGACGCGGAGGCAGGTCTGGAGCGAAAGCGCGGGGTAGACGTAACCCCGGAACTTGTTCAGGAGCGGAAGCTTGCGGTGAATGCCGTCGTCCTCCGCGCTGACATTGACGAGTGCGATTCGATCCGCGGCCTGCGCCAGTTCCGGGAAGGCGCCGTCGAGCACGGGATAATGGCGCAGTTCCTCGGTGAGCGACTCCTCCATCTTGAAGGCGGAGCCCGGGTTGGAGGCGAGCCGGTGCGCCTCGGTGGTGCGCTCGATGTAGTCGGACTTGTTGGCGTAATTGATGGTGTCGTTCAAAATCATGGCATGGATGACGTTGCCCGCGCGCCGGGTGGAGGCCACAAACATGCTGTCGTAATTGACCCCGCTGTGGATGACCGGGCCGAGTTTTGCAATCTCCCCGGGTGCCAACGCCTCTTTTCCAGCGTCGGCCCTGAAAATCCCGAGAATGCGCTCGGTTTCCTTCAGGCCATAGTCCGCGTCGTTGAAGTGAATATCAAACGTGGTGCTCGCATTGTTGCCGGACTTGAGATACTCGACCACCTCGCCGTGGTAGCTGCGCGGCCACTTGTAATACACGCCGAGATTATCCGCGAGCATGCTCCGCTCGTCGATATTGATGATAACCACATCATCATAGCGGCTGGCGGTCTGCACGCCGTCGGCCAGCGCCTGAACACCCCGCTGGTCCGCGTACTTAAGCTGGTAGCGCAAGTCATACGTCTTGTTCTCAAGGTTCACCCAGAAATCGGGAAGAATGTACTTGATAAAGAAAGAACTGAACAGGGCGAGCAGCACGCCGCTCAGAGCGCCAATCACGGTCTTTTTCAGGATCTTTTTAAAACTCGGCAGCTTGATTTTCATGCGGTCTCCTGCGTGGAAAAAATCTTACTTGAAATATTTATCGAGAATGCTTTTGCTCGAAAGCAGGTAGTCGATGCCGGAAAAAATAGTGAACACCGCAACCAGCCCCATCATCGTGAAGGGCAGGTAGCTCCAGACTAGGAGAAGGTCCGCGTACATGCCCGGGTAAAGCGCGGTAAAGCTCGTGCGCCCGAGCTCCGACAGCACCGTGGCCAGCGTGAGGATGGTGATGATGGCCGTCCCCTGCAGCCCGGTTTTCCACTTGCCCGAGCGTCGCGCCGAAATGACCACGTTTTCCGCGGCCGCGAGCGTGCGGATGACGTCAATGGCCGCCTCGCGGTAAAAGATGAGCGC
>JAZDKP010000274.1:0-50348 GCA_043802925.1 Fibrobacterota bacterium
ACGCCTTTACTAATCTCACGGCGTCCATTGCGAATTGTTTGACGGGAAAGACCTGTCGCACGAGAAACAAGTGCATCTCCTCCATAACCAATTGCGCGGGATTCTGTTGCGGCCCAAAGACGACGGCCTCGCTCATTGAACGCACCTGAAATTGAAACATATTTTTCAACTATAACACTTTCCAGCTTTGTATCCATCACCATGCCAATAAAATAACTTATTCATGACTAACATGACATGTTTATTTTGGCGCAACACCTAAGCTATTGAGTTCTTGGTAGCATTTAAAAAATAACTAAATCTGGAACGTCTTCGCAAAAGCATTCAAAGGCCGCGCTCCGCATGGCCGCTCCGCAAAAGGCCAATAAAAATCCATTTTTTCTGCTTCGCCTGGTTCTGTTAAGTTTTCTCGGTGTGATACTTATAGCAAAGATGGGAAAAATGGGAACACATGGCAGATAATATTAATTCCTCAAAAACTCGTTTTAAAAAAGATTTGCGTTTGCGTTTTCCGCAAGCGTATCTTATGTCCGTTCGCCACGCTGTTTGATTTATTCACATGTTTCAGGTTCCCGTTTTCGGGAATAAAAGGGAATGCCGTGAAAACCGGCAGCGATCCCGTCACTGTAACAATGCGTTGAAGGCCGCCACCATGTCACTGGCCCGGTTAATCCCGGGGCGGGAAGACGGCGCGCCCGAGCTTGGAGCCAGGAGACCTGCCTGAAACAAAAAAATCCTTCGCGGAAAGGTGCCTCGTTTGTCGTTTCGTATTTCCGCCGCCTTCTTGGGCGGCATTTTTTTTATCTGCCTGTTTTTCCTGCCTGTTTTGGCGCAGGATGACACTATTCCATCTTACGAAATTGTAGTCACAGCCAGGCGTACCGAAGAGGCGACGCAGACCTCCACAGTGTCGGTCATCACCCGCGATGCTTTTGAAGGCCGGAACACTACACTTTCGGAACTGGTGGACAAACAAGCTGGCCTCAAAGTCAATAAAATGGGCGGGCTCGGGGAATACAGCACGGTCAGCGTGCGCGGCTCCACGGCCGAACAGGTCAAGGTCTACCTGGATGGCGTGCTGGTGAATGACCCTATGGGCGGTGGAGTGGATTTGTCGAAAATTCCGCTCACGAATGTCGAACGGATTGAGGTTTTCAAGGGAAGCATTCCGGCCAAGTTCCAGGGTAACGGAACCGCGGGCGTTATTAATATCGTTACGCGCGAAACCGGGAAGGGCGTCCTGACAGGGCAGGTGACGGGTGGGAGTTTTGGGACCCGCAAGGCTGGCGGCATGGTTTCCGGGAAAACCGGAAACCGGGCGTACATGGGCTCTTTTGATTACCAGCACAGCAATAATGACTATCAATGGCTGGACAATAACGGGACCACATCGGGCACGCTCATCGACCCGACCCTGGATGATACCCTGCGGACCATGCTCAATAATGACTTTACCTCATACAACGGTATGCTCAAAGGGGAGTGGAGGCCGGAAAGCGCAAGCTGTCTGCGGGCGGAAGCGGAAATGTACCAATATAATAAAGGTTATTTCTTTACGCGCATGAATCCGTCGGCCAGGCCGCGGGCCGCCGGCTACCGTTCGGGTCTCCAGATCAACGCCCTGCGCGAGGGGCAAAGCTATGCCGCGGAAATCTACGCGCATGGAAAAGTCAGCGGGCAGCATGTGACGAATCCGGACGGGGCGATTTACTGGTATCCTAAGGATTTCTCTTCCGTTATTTATGAATGGGAATCCGGCGGGAATGTGCGATTCGCCCCTTACCCCTGGAACAGCCTGACCCTTTACGCGAACGGCCTTTACGAAGCGTATTCCGAGGAAACCGCCTCCTTTGCGGCGCGTCCTGACGCTAACCGCAAAACAGCGATCGGCACGCTTTCCGACCAGCTTTTCCTGTTTTCGGACCGGCTATTGGTGAGCGGATCCTATACGCTGGACGGCCGTTTTTTGCACAGCCAGGCCACGGCGGATCAAATGTCGGAAAAAAACGCGGTACCCCAATACCTGCGCCGGTTTTACCGGAACTGGAACCTGGGCGTAAAAGCGGGTCCGTTTGCAAAAGGGGTCATCAAGGCGAATGTCGGCCGCTATACGCGCGTGCCGAACTTTTCCGAACTCTTCGGTAATAACGCTTATTTCCGGGGATCCCCGGAACTTCAGCCCGAAATCGGCCTCAATACCGACCTTTCCCTGGAATACAAGGCCGAAGTGGGCCCTGGAATCTCCCTGGAAGGGACTTGTACCGGTTTTTACAACCTTCTCCAGGACCAAATCGTATTCCGGATGCTGTCCCAGGGTGCGCTAAAACCCATGAACATGGGGGACATCCGGATTTCCGGCCTGGAACAAAAAGCCGTCGTAAAATGGCGGATGTTTTCCCTGGAAAATCAATTCGTTTACATGCGTTCGCGAATCTACCGCCTGGATATCGACACCTCGGAGTATATCGGCAAGGAACGGGCGTATTTGCCCAATGTAAAGGATATCCTTGCGATAAAAGTGGAAAACAGCCGTTTTTCATTTGAATATGACCTGAATTATCGTTCGGACTATTATAAAAGCGAGGCCAATCTCAGCCTTCTGCCTTCCGCGCTGACGCATGACCTGTCGCTGGCGATTTTCCCTCCATCGCAATGGATGCGGTTGACCTTGGAAATCAAGAATCTGGCGGATGCCACCAATTATGATTATGAGGCGTTTCCGCTTCCCGGACGCGCCATTTATGCAACATTCCAATTCCATCATCTCTTTAAAGAAAGGACAGAGAAATGAACAGAGAAATGAACGTTGTTAAGCTCAGCGCCGTGTTGGCGGTCGTTACCCTCCTCGGTTTGGGCACCGGGTGCTCCAAAAAAAGCAACAGTAACCCGGTCGGGCCGGGAACAGCGCCCTATCTTACAACATCCTCCGATGCGGTGGTGCAATCCTACGGCGGGTGCCTGTATGTCATGGAGCGGAACAACGGCGTCATCAAGCGGTTTTCCAGCCAGTCCCTGGAAGCGGGCCCCGGTTCCTATATCGCCGCCTCAACACAGACCTCCACGTACAGCGAAGGCAGTACCGCTCTTGTCAAGGCCGGGGACTCCGTACCTCGCGTCAACCTCAGGGCCGAAGCGGATTACTCCATCAATGTCGGATCCTATTCCAATCCCCAGGACATCGCGTTTGCCAGCGCGACCAAGGCTTTTGTCAGCCGGTACGCGGCCCTGTACCTACTGGTTCTGAACCCCGCGACCGGCCGGTTGACGGATTCCATATCCCTGGCCACCTATGTGAACGCCAAAACAGACGTTGTTCCGTTCATGGGAAAAATGGCCCTTGCCGGCGAACATCTGCTGTTAATCCTTCAACGGATGAAACGTGACTCGTCGGGAAATTATGCCTATGGCGATACGAGCCTCATCCTTTCCATCAATGCCGTGACCAATGCCATTGAAAAGGCCATTCCCCTTAAATATTACAACCCGCAGGACATTAAGGTCATGGCGGGCAAGGTCTATGTTTCCTGCGTAGGAAGCTGGTATGCGCTGGACGGAGGGATTGAAGTCATTGATTCCGCCACCCTGGCTTATGAAGACACGTTGATTAATGAAACCGCTTTTGGCGGCAATATCGGGGCCTTTGCCATGGTTTCCGGAACCAAAGGGTATATCAGCGTCATGAATACCTCCTGGATGACGGAAATAGTTCCTTTTAATCCCGCGTCCAAGACCGTATCCCCAAAGCTATCGTATGTTACGGACGGATTCGGCGGTATTCTTTATGACGGCACTTATGTTTACATCGGAGAGCGCGGCACACAGGCGGCTGGAATCGTTGTGGTCAACCCCGTCAGCGATGTCAAAGTCCGGGGACCGATTGATTTGGCACTTTTGCCGGTATCACTTTCCCTGTTGATTGTGCCCTGAATTGTTCCTGCGAAGGGGAGGGGCGGTGCGCTTAACCGAGAACCTTAAACGCATTCGTCCCTTCCCCCGCAGCCTTTTGGAAGATTACGGAATAGATTATGGCCAATAAACCAATCATGATAATGGGCTGCACAAGCGACGCAGGGAAATCCTTCCTTGTTACCGCCTTGTGCCGCCATTTCTCCAACTTCGGCATGCGCGTGGCTCCATTCAAGGCGCAAAACATGTCCAACAACGCCGCAGTCACCGCAGACGGACTTGAAATTGGACGAGCGCAATACCTTCAAGCCCTCGCCGCTCGCGTTGAACCGCAGGCTCGTATGAACCCTGTACTGCTGAAGCCTACGGGACATACCAACAGCCATGTGGTGGTCATGGGAAGGTTCAATGCCGAAATAACCGCCTTGCCATGGCTTGATCGTAAAGAAAGGCTTTGGTTCGTTGTCCGAGATGCCTTCCACAGTCTTTTGGCCGATTACGACCAAGTGGTCATTGAAGGGGCAGGAAGCCCTGCCGAAGTTAACCTACGATGCAGCGACATCGTCAATATGGCCATTGCACTCGAATGCCAGGCTGATGTTTATCTTGTAGCCGACATCGACCGTGGCGGGGCATTTGCTCACCTTTTGGGGACTTGGATGTGCCTTGAACCCGAAGAACGGGCGCTCATAAAAGGATTCGTACTGAACAAATTCCGGGGAGACCAAGCGTTGTTAGGGAACGCCATGGATTGGCTGAAGGATCGCACCGGCGTGCCCACCGTCGCCATTATCCCGATGATACGCCATGCGCTCCCCGACGAAGATACGCTGCATCACCGCGCCCAACCCATTGTCGGTCAAATCAACATTGCCTTAATAGTTTATCCGTATGCCAGCAATCTCGACGAATTTGACCCGCTAATCCATGAGAATGGGGTGAATGTAGTTCCTATGCGTGATGCAGTAAATTTGGATGCCTATCATGCGGTCATTTTGCCGGGGAGCAAGAATACGGCTGAAAGCCTTCGGTACTTGCGGCAATATAGGATTGCGGATGCAATATCCCGTGCCGCAGAAAAAGGTATTCCTGTCTTTGGCGTTTGCGGGGGTATGCAGCTGTTGGGGAAGCATATTTTGGACCCCGGTAACCTTGAGAGCGGCGACATCAACGGCCTTGGGTTACTCGACATCACAACTACGTTGATGCCGGAAAAGACAACCTGTCAACGGGAGATACGGTGGGCCGATGGTGTAATGGTGCGTGGCTACGAAATACATCATGGGCAGACTTTGGCGGGGCCAAAGGCTTTGGTTCATTTGGAGGATGGTCTTGGATGGCAGCAGGAGAGCATTATTGGGGTGTATTTGCACGCGTTGATGGAAAATGCCGCTTACCGGCAGCGATTTCTTGAAAGGCTTGGTTGGCAGGGGAAAGGTGAGGATTGGCGGCTGCGGGTGGATGCGGAAATAGAAAAGGCAGCGGGATTGATAAAGATATCAGGATGGTTTGGGCGGAATGAAGCATTAAAGCTTCCGCAGTAGAGCAGTGCGGCTGTTTCGAACTTGCGGAGCTGATTCGATTCGAAATCCAATTTGTCCGGCAACGGTCAATGCGTGTTTAAGCTCTTCCTCTGCAAAACGCGACTTTGGGTCAGCCATTGGCGACAGATGGAGAGGAGGAATTTATCTCAGCGCTAAAGCTTTCATTGCATAGAAACGGGGGGGGAAACTACTTTATTTCCCATGAAAACCACCATTCATCGTAATTTATGCAACGGATGCGGCCTATGCGCTAAAATTTGTTCGGAGGTGTTCTTAATGGACGTTGAAGGCAAGGCGGTGGTTAAAGTCGCAACCGTGATTTGGGATGCGGAGCAGCGATGCCGGGAAGGTGCGGAAAGATGTCCTACAAAAGCGATTGGAATAACCGGAATCAAGGGGCGAAAACATTGACAGACAGTTTCAGTCCTTGGGTCCATTATCGCAATTTACAATTCCCAAGAAGACGGGCCTGTAATATAAAATAATAATTGATGCTGGTGGGGGAGGGCTCCCCCTCGCTTTCGGCCCAGGCTTAAAGGGCCTGGTCCTGTCGCTACCCCCTCAGCAGGGCCGTCTTATACCGCCCCCGCAACGCCCCCAAAGCATATTGCCGCCCTTTCTTGGCGGCATAAAAGACATAAAACCTCCGCTTTTTACTTTAAGAAAGTCCCTTCTCAGATTTCCCCAAAGATCGTTTTTAACCATCACTTTTCAAAGGCTAAAGGTAGGCCTCAAGATAACTTCAAAAGTATCGTTCACATCTTGTTTCAAAGCTCTTCTTCATTGGCAATTAAACCTACGAATTACAATTGGAATTACCTTATGCCCTCGAAGTCGTTACAGTAATTCACCCTTTTTCGTTTCTCGTCCAACGGTTATTTCTTGTTACTTATCTTCGTCTTCGAAAGTCTCTTTTACCGCTCTGATTTTCTTATATACAGTCCTCCTTCTTTTGGTTAGGTTTAAAAAACTTGCCAACCCTGTGATGTCTTGAAAACAATCGCCCCCAGGCTCCGGTTCAGTGGCTCCTCGCCAGTGTCCCCCGAAAATCCGGGGGTTCGCGTTGTTTTCGACATCATTTTCTCCACCGTGTTTTTTAAACCTAACCAAAAGGAGTCCTGTATGAAAATCAAAAGAGTAAAATTCGACCTTCTCAGCGAAGGCAACACCCTCACCGGCGTTCAGGTCGCAACAACCGACGGCCGCATCTTCGAGGGTAAAATGGATTATAACTCCGAGGGACAGGGATATCTATTCCAATTTGAATCCGACAACGGATTCGGCATTACCAATGAAGAAGAGCTTTCTCTCATGGATTATGTCCACGACAGTTTTGAAGAAAAAGTAGCCGGCTACCCTCTGGCCTTTTCAAAGTAATTCAAAAGACCTTGATGGGGAAACCCTTCAGGGTCTTTAAATATGCTCCGGTTTTTGAAACCCCACCTATATTAACCCCCACCACCCATACGATCCGTTCCGGATCGTAATACCCCTTTTATGGCCCCCTCATTTTAGAAACAATCGTCTTTTCGGGGGACGTTTTTTTTGACGGCCCTCAGCAGAGATAAGGGCCTTCTGAAACCTATTCTACGGTAATTCTCCTTAAAGGCTTTTATTTCCTAGTTTTGTTTTGCTTTTCTTCGTTGCTTCATTCTTGTCCAACCGCTTTTCTCCGCAGTTCCATTGTTCTAGAAGTCTATGGAGCTGCCTTGTCTTTCACTTATGGGGCATACGTTCAAGTTCCCTTTCCTGTCTATGCCGGTAAAAGTATAGGCTTTTTTATGTTCTCATGGCCTCAAAGTCCACTTGGCTCTCGTTCATTCCTTGTGGTTTAAAAAACGCCAATCTATTGGTATTGCATTGATGAACGGTCAACGAGACTCCTTTTTAAAGACATCTCCGGTTTTTTATACGTTCTGTCATTCCTTTTGGGCCTAAAATGTAACGGTTCTTTTCGTTCCGCAAGACCTTAAAAAATGTTTCCCCGCGCTTACGCCGGGGGCGTCAGGGGCTATGCAGCACCCTTCCTAAACATTTTTTGCGGCCGCTCAAAGATTCGCGGACATCTTGCTCCACCGCCCCGTTATCATTTGGCCGTCAGAAATGACATAACAAAAAACCTCAAAGTTTCAAAAGGAGTCTCAAAATGACCGTCACCAACACCAACCTCACTCTCTCCCACAAGGAGAACTCGAAGCGGATCGCTTTCGGGAGCATCGAACTGGACAAAAGCCTTGTCATCACCGGCATCAGTGTTTTCGCCGGCAGCAAGGGAACTTTCGTTAAGCTGCCCCAGTTCAAGTCGCAGAAGGGCTACTCTGATATCGCCTTCCCGACCAATGCGGCCCTCCGGTCCGAAATCAACCACGCGGTTTTGAACAAGTTCAACGAGCTTCTGGCTTCGAAGAACTAGCGTTCAAAACAAAACAAGTCCCTTGGGGAATAAAAACCCCAAGGGACATTGTAATTCAAACTTCAAATACAGGAGAAATAACAAATGTTTGAAATCACTGAACTTTCCGTAATACCTATGGCTTCAGACGTTGCCGGCGCCTGCCGCGCAATATGCCGCGCGTCACTGAACAACGGCCTTGCCATCAAAAACATCCGAATCTTGGAAGGAAAGAAAGGCATCTATGTGAAATACCCTCCTTCCGTGGAATTCCTGGACAAGGAAACAAAGAAGGAAGCCTCCAACCGGGTCCTGGCCACCTATGTCATCAACCACTGCATTGACGGGAACTAATCGACCCAATTAAGAAAGGAACCAACTCATGAGCGCATTCATTGTCTCTGATTTTCACATTGCGTACATTCTGTCCTCCTTTGACGGACACAATGGCCGCATTACCATCTACGGCAGCGATAATAAGAATGTTTCCTTTAACCTCCTCACACCTGAAGGTTTTGAGGAGGCCGCGAACATTCTTCTGGCCCAAAATTATCGTTCCGTTAGCTCCTTACTCAAAATGAGTCGTTTCGTTCCACTTACAAAATGGAATCGAATCCCTCTTTCGAAAACGGAACCTATCCAGGCCCTGAAAGCCTGCGGCTGCTACGATTTCCAAAGCTGTGAAACTCAGGATTACTGGCAAACCCTGGCCTGTGAAATTATTCAAGCCATTCGCTTGACTAATATTCACCGTCTTGCAGGCTATGACAAGGCCGAATGGGAAATCAAGGAACCCTCAAGATTTTCAACACAAGGAGCAGTATAATGAACTCAATACCCATCGGCACAACGCCCACCATGGAAGAATGCGTAATGGTGGACCCCAAGACCAACTACCTTCCGGCCATGAAAGAGGAAGCAAACCGCTTCCGCGCCATGCTTCTGGACCGGTTTTCCCTTTTCCACCTTGTCCGGTATAAGGTGCGCTCCAACCCCCATGACTTCGGAAACTACATTGACATCGAAATCGAATACGATAACTCTTGCGAAAAGTCCACCGACCAGGCCTTCTTCATCGAGCGCAACCTTCCGGATACCTGGGAAGATAAAAAGACATTCCCTGAAATTGAAGCTTGTCTTCTCTTTGAAAAGGCTGTCAATACCTTGAACTTGCAGGAACAGTTTTAACGAGGGTTTTCTAAACCCTCATAACAATAACTCATTAAAACAGGAGGCTTAAATGGCCGTTACCCACAAACTCAACGAAATCAACCTCAGTCACCTTGTCCCCACAAAGGACAACAGGCGAGACTTCAAAGGCTTCGAAAAGTCCGAAGAATGCCGGCAGCTCGCTGACAGTATCAAGGCCCTCGGTGTTCTCGAACCCATCCTGGTCCGGAAACATCCTGAAAAGAAGGGCGTCTTTGAAATCCGGGCAGGGGAGAGGCGCTTCCGCGCGTCCAAGGTCGCAGGCCTCAAGACCGTTCCCTGCCTTGTCATGGATATTGACGAGGAAATCTCCAAGGCCGTCACGATCACGGAGAACATGCACCGTGCGAACCTCACGCCCATGGAAGAGGCCCTTTCCGTCTGCACCCTCATTGACCTTGGGATGGAATACAAGACAATCGCAACCAAACTTGGCAAGTCCTTCCAATGGGTTGCTCGCGTTGCCAAAATGAAAGACCTCATTCCGGAACTCCGCGCGGTGGTCGAAGGCAAAGACGAGAATCACAGCATCTCCTGGTCTCTGATGCACTGGCTTCTCATTGCCCGCTTCCCTGAAAGTAGCCAGAAATACATCTACGAACACTTAAGAGACATCAATCAGGGCGACATGACCCATGACGACCTTGAAAAGGCCCTTTCCAGGCTCACCAAGACCGTTTCCCTGGCCCCCTGGCTTGCGGAAGACACCTTGGAGGGGTGCAAGGATTGCTCAAGCTGCACGAAGCGCAGCGGGGCCAATCCAGGCCTTTTCGACAACATGGCCCTGGAATTTGCCTCCGAGAACGACCTTTGCCTTGATTCCACCTGTTGGGAGGCCAAGGAACAGGCTCTTTTGAAGAAAAAGATAGCCGAATTCAAGGCCGAGAACCCGAACGGGGTATTTGTCTCCGAACAATGGTACGTGGACGGTGAAATCCCCGCCCTCAAAAGCGGGGAATGGAAAAAGGCCAACAAGAACAACGAAAAAGCCATACCCGCCTTCGGCCTGGATGGGAAGAACTTCTGCAAAGCCTTCCACATCCTCAAGGAAAAACGGCCTACAACCTCCAACAGCAGCAGGGGAGAGGACTCGCCCGCGGCCGGGGGATCGAAACCCTTGTCCGTCCGCAGGGCCGAGTACCACAACCGCCGCAAGGTCTCCGTTGTCCGGAACTTCTACGAAGAACTTAAAATAGGGAAATACCCCTCATCTCCTTCCAACAATGACATCCTGCGGCTCTCCATCACCTTCGGCGCTGTTTCCCATGCCTGGGACATAAACCCCAGGGGAATGTCCTTCGTCATGGAAAGCAATACCAACTGCGACAATTCCGAAACCTTGCACCAGCTCCTCCTCAAACAAGCCATTCCGAACCTGCTTAAGGAACTCCGGTCAATGGAAGCCATGAAGGTTTCAAACGAGGACCAGGCGCGTGCATTCTTCGCCCTCTTCGGGCTGGATTTCAACGCGCTCTTGGAAAAGGCCGCTCAGGATATCCCCTATCCCAAGGCCTGGGAACACTTGAATGAGGATGGGACACCGAAGAAAAAGTAAAGCCTCTCCTGTTAAAACCCCCGGATCCGGCCCAAGTCCGGATTCGGGGTGTTTGTGCTTGAGAAGCACTTTTTTGGGGGCGCTCCCGTGAGTCGCGTGACGAGTCCCGTTTCAGTCGCGCGCGAGACGGCTTTGTAAAAGGGCCTCTGAACCATTTGAAAGCATATAATCGGGGCATCCAGGACCACGCCCCGTGCCCCAGGCCGCATCTTAGACGCTCCCGCGAGTCGCGTGACGGGTCCGTTCGAGTCGCTACTTGCGGCTTTGTCGCAACGGCCCCTAAACCATTTTAAGGCATCGGGGCGTCTGATTTATTCCACTAAAATTTATACCCCCATTGAAACCTTTGGCAGGCCGTGCAGTGGCGCGGCCCGCGTCGCCCGCCCGAGCGCGGGGTTGTTTCAAGTGGGGGTATATGTCTCTTTTGGAATAAATCAAACCTTATAAATGGAGTGTTCAATGGAAAATCTCAAGGAAACAATCATGCATGCAGGTTACAGGGCTCATTCCGGAACGTCCTGGTCCCCGGAAAAGCGTGCTGAATATGAATGGCAGGACTTGAAAACAACCATGGATGAAATGACAGCCAAAATAAATTCTCTTCCCATTCCTGAAGAGAAAAAAGGGGAGGAGATTGAAAAGATGCAAGCCTACATGGTGAAGAAAAAACTTCAGTTGTTGTACATCCGTTCTCGGCTTATTTCTCCCATGATTACCGGGCCTGCCAGGTTTCCTACCCATCGGCAAAGCAAATTCCGTGACCGCTACGCCTCGGCCGTCTCTGATTATGTTGCCATGGAAAAGACCCTTATCCGTCGTATTTTACGCAAATACGACCTGCTTTTTAACGGGGTACGTATCAATGACACCAGCGCGGCCGAGAAGACCAGGCGCCATATTGAATCCATTGAAGCGGAAAATGGCCGAATGAAAGCCATCAATGCCGCGTTCAGGAAATACGGCAAGGACGACTTCATGAACCACATTGAGCTTTCTGAGTCTGAGAAGAGAACGGTTCTGCATAATTTATCCACATGGCACAATAAACCATATCCGGCTTATTGTTTGTCCAATAACAACGGCAATAAATCCAGGCTGGTTAAGAAACTTGCCGAGATTGAACGCAGGGAAAAGACATTCTCCGAAAAAGGAAACGAAGAACTTGTTTCCGGTGATATTAAAGTCGTCTTTAACATCACCGAGAACCGGACGCAGATATTCTTTCCCGGCAAGCCTGATGATTCCACTCGTTCAAGGCTGAAATCAAATGCCTTCCGTTGGTCTCCGACGATTGGGTGCTGGCAGGCCTATTACAACAGCAGCTCAAAAGCTTTTGCTCAAAACTTTATTTCAGAGAAATGATATGCAAGTAAACACTCTGGAAAAAGAATGGACCTGGATTGGCTACAATGATACAACCATGGCCCTGATGGATGAATCCTGTAATATTTTCGCAAAAATAATAACCGTCAGGAAACGCGACCTAAACAATCGCTTCGAAGTCCGGGCCTACGGCAAATACGAAGGCCGCTTTCCATCTTTGGAAAGGCAGTTTCTTTTCAGAGACGATGCAGAAAGAGCGGCATTAGAAATTGCATGGCACATTAATGAAACCAATGTCGCATCCCACGCAGACAATAAATATTGACTTTTTTGAGTTATTTTGATATATTAATGGTGGGAGAGTTAACTATCCCACCAAAAAGGAGAGTTTAAAGTGACTGCAAAAATCGTGAAAGAGTATGACGTCTCTTTAGACAAAAAGCACAGGTGCGCTGTCCGTGGTATTGACAAAATAAATAAATATCATGTTCAGGTTTTCAATACAGGGAGGGTCGTTATGGAGCCCATGATTATGGTTCCCGTTGCTTCTCTTTCCAATGAAGCCTATAACATGATTATTGAATCTTTAGATAACTTGAAAGATGGGAAGGTAAGCAGGGCCTATGACCAAAAAGAATTAGCTGAATTATCAGAGGCGGCCGAAAAAGCCGCAAATGCAATGAAGTAACGTTTTAGAGAATTTAATCTTAAAAATGTCTTATCATATACGCTTCGGAATACCCACGATGTTATCCATGTGGGATGATTTATGCAATAGATTAAAGCAAGGGACTTTAACCGGTTCTGACCTTTCTCTTTTTAGAAAGCTCACAAATACACTTAACCATCTCAGCTCAAACCCTCGTCATCCTGGCTTAAACTCCCATAAAATAGACAGCCTTGTTCATTCTTCAGGGGCTGTAGTCTACGAAAGTTACATAGAAAATAAATGCCCATCAGCAAGGCGCCTTTTTTGGATCTATGGCCCAGACCGAAGCGATATTACTATTGTTGGCTTGGAACTTCATCCGAAATCAGCAAGGGCCTATTCAAGAATATCCTTGGATGATTTTCCTACTGATATACGGAAATAATCATAATAAAACTTGGCAAATCACCACCGTTGTTTTGCCCCTCCATATTTAAATATCGAAGGGCTTTTCTTATTTCTTTTGTTTCCATTTTTGGCCATTCATCCTTTTTAAAATCAACGGCCCCTTGTTCTAGACCTTAGGGCTGTTTGTTGAAGAAAAGGCAGTTCGCTTTCTTTTCAATTTATCGCCAAACCCTTTTCCGTAATCATAAAAACCCGTTTGTTCTTCGGTGGTAAGAATCTCCTGCACCAGGTACATTGAACCCGCCTTTTAGCCTTAAAGCATCTATTTTGACTTTCCTTTTCTCCGGTAATAATCATTTTCCCGCGACCTTCCATACTCTTATCCATTCCATGCTCCCATAAGAAAAGCGACAGCTCTTAAGCATTCCGGTTCAAAAAGAGAGTTACACATGGTTAAATGTTGGTGCTTTACAGACCTCCTGTAACTTAAGGGTTTTAATACTTGGTTTTGTTTGGATTGTCATTCTCTTTTGGGCCTAAAATGTAACAGGTCTTTTCGTTCCGCAAGACCTTAAAAAATGTTTCCCCGCGCTTATTTGCCGGGGACGTCAGGGGCGGCGGTGCGCTCCCTTCCTAAACATTTTTTGCGGCCGCTCAAGGATTCGCGGACATCTTGCTCTACCGCCCTGTTATCATTTGGCCGTCAGAGATGACAAAAACAAAACCAACAAAACCCAAACAGGAGGTCTTTATGACAATCACCAACATCAACCTGAGCATGAACCGGAACGCTCAGAGCAAACGCGTCGCTTTCGGGAGCATCGAGCTGGACAAGGTTCTCGTGGTCACGGGAATCTCGGTCTTCACCGGAGAAAAGGGCAAATTCGTCAAGATGCCCCAGGCCACCAAAGCCGGCGGCAAGTACCAGGACGTCGTTTTCCCGACCACCGCGGAACTCCGCAAGGAGATTACGGATCAGGTCCTGGCGAAGTTCGAAACACTGAAAAGCAGCGCGAACTAACCTTCAACAAACAGCCCGAAGGCCTTGAGATAAAGGCCTTCGGGCCGTTTACCTAAAAAGGAAACAATTATATGGCCAATGAAAAAGAAACCATCAAAAAGATAAAAGAGATAATACCCACTTGCGTGGTTTTCGAAGGCCCCTTTGAAGGAACCGATTTCCTTGAACGGCCTTACACCTACTGGCTCGTCTCCATCCGCAATGTTTTCAACCTTGATATCAAGTCCATTGAATTTCGAAGCGTTGAATGCGCTGAAGAATACGCCAATCACACGGCTTTCAACCTTGGTGTTGAACTTCATAACGAAGCTTCAGCCCTTGAAGACTACCGGTAATACGGGTAATCCCGTTGAAATGGTGCGGACCTTCCGCACCATTTCCTTTTCATCCTTCAAAACAAAAGAATAAAGGAACGTAACATGAGTTCAATGACCTCAGAAGAAACCGCAATCAAAGACAATGTTCTGGCTGCTGCCACCGGAGCACAACGAAAATCCTATGACCTTGTTGTCGCGCACCAGGGATGCGAACCTGATCTTGTCCGGACTATGCTTTTTGGTAACGGTTGCATTATCCTCAAATTTCCGCATATAACCATCGGCATTGAAACCGATGGATACGCCCATTCTTGAGGCTTGATAACAATTAAACCATGAAAGAAATCTCAACATGAAAACCGAATTGATTGGTATGACTCAGCAGAAATGGGACAGCCTATCCAGAGAAGAGAAAGAACGTGTCCGGGATTATTCAGGCCTTACGCCTCAGCTTAAAGGCCTTGAAGGGTATCGCGTAGAAGCAATCACGACCTACTACCAGAAACGCCGTTTTATCGTTGGCCGGTCCACCGGATGGATACCCTGTCATCTTGAAATTTCAAGACGCAGTGCATTGGGTGGTCCGAGTGCTGAAAAAGAATACAAAACCATTAAAAGGCTTTATAACATATGCGGGAAAAACTAATCATTTCTTCGGCTGACATCTACGTCCCCCTTTTTGCACGGTTATTTTTCCGCTTAAAATTTAAGCCCTCCTTCACGCAAATCCAAAAAGAAAATGCTCCCTTAAAGCAGGGACCGGAAGGGGCGACTGCGCGCACCCTTCCTGCATTTTCTTTGTTGGCCGCTTCAAAGCAAGCGGTTCATTTGCGTTTAAAAGGGCTTATACCACTCGCGTAAAAAATAACCTAAAAAGGAGGACTTGAAAATGTCAGTCACAGAAACCAGAATCCGGTTCAACGAAGATGCTTCGGTACTCGCGGAGGCCGATGTAACCCTGGATTACTCAGTCGTAATCCGTGGTTTTTCCATCCGCAGGAATGCTAAGGGATGCCTGTATGTGAACTTCCCTCAGTATAAAAACTCCGATGGGCGTATGTCCGACATTGTTTACTCGGCTTGCCCCATCGTTCGAAGCCTGATCACCAATTTCATCATCAAGGACTTTGAAAGGCTTCTCGAAACCGTGAAAGTGTAAATCTTGCGGGGAAAAGGCCTTCGATGAAGGTCTTTTCCCCTTAATTTATCAAACCTATTCAGAAGGAACGAACAAATGGGACACGAACTAACCAAAAACCAGAATGGGCAGCATGAATTCATGTACTGCGGCAAAGAACCATGGCATGGCCTTGGCCAGCGGCTTAACGGGCCCGCAACAAGCGTTGAAGCCATCGATGCGGCGAACCTGGCCTGGTCTGTCAGTAAGCGCGAAATGATGACGCTTGACGGCATCGACTGCAAAGGCTATTCCGCTGTCGTCCGTGACGACAACAACAAGCTTCTTTCCATCATGAAAGACAGCTATCAGCCCATACAGAACATAGAGGCTTTTGCCTTCTTTGATTCTGTTGTAGGAACAGGGGAGGCGGTTTACGAAACCGCGGGCTCCATCTACGAAGGGCGCAGGGTCTTCCTCGTGGCAAAGCTTCCTTCGTCATTTTTTGCCACGGCGGACGACCGCATTGACCAATACCTTACCCTCATGAACACTCATGACGGGTCCAGCGCCCTTCGGATGTATTTCACACCGATAAGGGTTGTTTGTAAAAACACGCTCATGGCCTCGCTTTCCAAGATGAAGGATTGCGTTTCCATTCAGCACACCGGCGATATCGCCACCAAAATCAAAGAAGCCCAGGACTCCCTGGGGATTGCGAAGAAATACTTCATGTCCTTCCAGGAAATCGTTGAAAAGCTCGTTCAGAAGCAAATGGACGTAAAGCTCGTTGACGAATTCCTGAAAGAACTCTTCAAGCCCGCGGCCAACCTTAACAAGGCCCAGAAGGATGAAGTTTCCAAGCAGGCTCAGAAGAAAATCTCACAGGTCAAAGCCAACTTTGATTGCGACCCGAAGAATAACCTTCCCGGCATTCAGGGAACCATGTGGGGATTCTGGAACGCAATCGCGCAATTCGCTGACCATGAATGCCGGAGTGTCGGAGGAAACGCTGATAACCGTATGACCAGCATCATGCAGGGGTATTCGGCGGATCTGAAACAGACTTCTTTGGAAAAGATTATGTCTTTGGTCTAATTACTTTGGCTTCTTTTTTAGGTTAAAAGCCTTTGGATAAGGGAAACCTGTCTGAAGGCTTTTTCTTTTTGGCAATTCATCTCTGATGAATAAATCCCCACCTTAGAATACCCCCACCACCCATACAACGGAAGCGTTCTTTAGAGCATGATCGGCCTAAAAGTCCGGGCCGATCATCCGGCCATTCGGTAAACTTATAATCTGCCTTACTCATGGCCTCCATTCCGTTGTATACCCCTATTTATTAAAACATAATCGGGGCATTCCTGGGCCATCCCCGTACCCCAGGCCGCACTTTAGACGCTCCCGCGAGTCGCGTGACGAGGCCCGTTTTAGTCGCTCTTGGCGGCTTTGTAAAAGGGCCTCTAAACCATTCTCAGAACATCCGGACCGGCCCGCTGCGGACCAGGGCAGGGGCAAAACTCGCCCGTATATCATGGGCTCCTCTTGCCCCTGTCGGATATTAGAGTATTGTATTTTCACCCCTGCTTATTGAGGGTTTCCCTTGCAAGGGGTTTTAAACAATTGCCTTATCCAATTACGCTTCAAGTGGTATTTCCTGTTCGCATAACTCAAAACCATAGGTCACCTTCAGCCGTAGGCTAATCATGGCAACGGGTAACAGCTTTTTCTTTTAAAGGCTTGCAATTCTTCTTTTGCATTCGTGGACAACATCTTTATCGGCAGTCCTTTTTTAAAACGGGTTTGTTTTATATCGCCTCCCCAAAGCCGCTAATGTCCCTTTTCGCTTAGACAAGACCTTAAAAATAATGTTGCCGCGCTTTGCCGGCATCGTCAGGGGCTATGCAGCTCCCATCCTACATTATTTTTGCGGCCGCTGGACAGCGGACATCTTGCACGCCGGGACATTATCCAAGGGGCGTATCTAAAACAACCCTAAAAAAGGAGCCTCAAGATGAAAAAGTCCACGCAAAAAAAGAACCGCAACATCACCAGAACAAGCTGCCCCCTGTGCCATTCAAAGATGCGGGCTGACGGTGACAACAATCTCGAATGCGAACAGTGCAACCACGTTGAATACCGCGGATAAGGCGAAATCAAAAACTAACCCCTTGCAAGGGAAACCCCCTTGCAGGGGGTTTTTCACGTTGAAAATGTGTATAAGAAGGGAGAAGCACCGGATAAATATCACGAGGCCCGTTTTAGTCGCTCTTGGCGGCTTTGTAAAAGGGCCCCTAAACCATTAAAGGCCACCATCGGGGTATTCCTGGTCCATCCCCCGTACCCCATGGCCGCATCTTTGACGCTCCCGCTAGTCACTTAATGGCAGGTACCGGTGGAACAGCCGACCAGTTTGTAATAGACGAAACCGAGTGCGGCTCCGATTTGGAGAGGTTGATGTTATGCTTGCTGGTGCCGTTATTTTTTCCGATATATCCAAAATTGCCACAATAATAATACCGAAAAAACAACCCCCGGGACATTGGAGCAGAAAATGAACCAGTCCCTTGGTGTTTTTGTCCAGGCATACAGAGACCATAGAATCAGGGTCAACGAGCAAAACAGGATGAGGAACAAGGAAAGCCCTTCGGTTGATTTTCGTCTGTAGTTCTTTATGAATTGAATGGGCAGGCCGAAACATAAATAAACGATGGAGACTATCATGGCCGCATAGCCAAGAACGTTATTCATAAAATCGCTTTAAAGGATGTTTTCAGCAATCACAATATAATGGCTTGCATTGAGCGGCCGGGACTCAATTAAAACATAACCGGAATCCGACAAAAAAGATTCCACATCCTTTATCGCCAACCGGTCATAGCCGGGCGGACCTTTTTCCGTGGGTTCTTTTTTCCATTCAATGACGGCCAGCCTGCTCCTGGCCTTCAGCATTTTCCGGATGTTGGATAAAAAGGCTTTCGGGTCTTTGACTTCATGAAGGACGAAGGCGATGAGCGCCACATCAGCGACCGGTTGCGGTTTGGACGGGCCGTCTTCGGAACAAAGGAGCGCATCAATATTATTAATCCCGGTGGCCACGATACGTCTGTTCAGTTCCTGCAGCATGTCGGGGCTGCTGTCCAGGGCAAGAACATGCCCATGGGGGCCTATAATTCGGGCGGCTTCGAGGGAAAAATATCCCGTTCCCGCCCCCACATCCAAAAAGGTATGGTCGGGCCGCAAACCGATGCTCCGCAAGATTTCCAAAGGTGGAAGCGTTTTGCGGCGTTCCGGGTTGTCGAGTTTTTCCATTTCTTTAGGGTCAAATTTGTGCGCCATGTCGATGTTACTTTCGAGTGCAGACTTTATTATACAATAAAACGCCCACGAGAATCATTAAACAACAGAGGATTTGCCCCATGGTCATAACACCAAGGAATTTGCCGACCTGAATATCCGGTTCCCTGAAGAATTCAATGATGAACCGTGCCGAAGCATACCCCACAAGATATGCTAATGTTTTGGCTCCGGGGGATAGAAATAGCCGTTTTCTTGTTGTCCATAATATGGCGAAAAGGAGAAACCCTTCGAACAACGCCTCATACAACTGAGAAGGGTGGCGTAGACGATAGGAGGGAGCCAGCGGAAAGTACATACCCCATGAAACGGATGTCAGCCGCCCATACAGTTCACCGTTGATAAAGTTCCCGATGCGTCCGAAGGCGTAGCCCAGAGGCACCACCGGGGCAAGCGCATCCGTCACCGATGTGAGCGGAACATTGGCCTTGCGGCAACACAACCATAAACTGACGAAAACGCCGATAAGCCCGCCATGAAACGACATGCCACTTAAACCGGTATAATGCCAGGAACCGCTCGATATATCAAAGGGCAGGATTATTTCCAATGGATTGTGCCAATAATATTTAAAATTGTAAAATAGAACATAACCCAGCCGCGCGCCGATGATTGTCCCCAAGATACCCCAGGTCAGGACACGGTCCAACAAAGGGGAGGAGAGATTAATTTCTTTTTGTTTGATACGGTACGTTGTCAGCAGGTAAACAAGCGAAAACGCAACGACATACATAAAGCCATACCATCGAACGTGAAAGAACCCGACCTGGATTAAATCCGGGTGAATTCTTTCGGGAATATGCTGCCACCAGTAGTAAAACATTCCGAGCTATTTCATTTCACTTAAAGTGAGGGCTCTTTAAACACGGATTTCATTCGCACTAAAGAGATGGCTTTGTTCATTCCTAAATATCTTGCCACACCGATAAGTCCTGAAACCAATCCTACCGGAACGCAGGCAACGCCAATCATCCAGTATGTCAAAGAACCGGTTGAAAAATGAATTATTGAAACACCGGCTATCAGCAGGGAGACGGACGAGCGAAGATAGGCCATTAACGTCCTTTCATTCGCGAGAAGCGTTCTGTCTATGGCAAGTTCATCCCTCAGTATAAGTTCAGTATTGCTAAACCGCGAGTACGCCTTGTCGGACATAAAACCCCCACTTGTTTAGAGATGTGTGCCGTATTATCAACCCGCCACATAAATTGTTAAATCGATTCACAAGCTTTTCCTTATGCTGAAAACGGCCCAAAACAGTATTAACGCAACAATAAGCAAATTGCGAGAATATCTTATCCAGTGGCCTATGGTGGCAGGTTCGTCATCGGTTGTAAGGCCATTAAAGCGCCAGATATCAAGATACCGCGCGCCAATTAAAGACAGCGCGGTAATCCAATAAAGGCCGACGCATAATCCAAACCAGTCCTTTGCACCAAAGGCGGTTAAGAAGGCGAAAACAACCAGGAGCACGTTTCCGATGCAGTACCAATAAAAATAGACTAAAAAGCTCAACCGGGTTTCGAAACCAGGCGAATTTTTGTTGGCCCTGGATTGGTCGTCAATCGTTTTGCTCATGACAATCCTTTCAAAACGGCTCGGACTTTATTTGCTTAACCAGGCGACTGCCGCCATGACAAAAACTTAATGTCTTCTTGGTTGACAGGCCGGTATAATAATGCGGGGTCTTCCTGCGCCATGTTACGAGGCAGGTTTCGCAACTCAGACGGTTGTTCCATATGAATAAACGGAGAAGAAACTTCCATCCGCGGTCTATGACCCGGATGTGGCGGTTGGAACCGCAAACCGGACACAGTGATAATTTATTGTATTCCATAAAGAACCTCAACATTATACGCCCTCTTTAATTAGGGGCGCCGACGATTCGATTGGACTTAAAGAATTATGGGTGTTCGAAAAAGGCAACGGAGGAGGGGGTCAGCACATCAGCTTGAAGAGACAATGGCAGGTAAATAAGGAAGAAACGTTTTCGCGGACAACCACGCGCAGACAGGCGCTTTTATCGGCGTCGGAAGACCGGAAAGTTCGAAGAGCGTACAATTCAGTAAACTCACGGCCCCTGGCTTTGCGATAGGTGGAACGATTGTCTTTGATTTCCGTGCGAACAAAGCATTGGGATGAGGCCAAACCTAACGGCCTACAAATGACACTCACCAGCATCGGAATGCGCTGAACACCTTCATGGCTTATGAAGGAAAGGGTTTTGTAAGGAGCTTTTAGTTCGGCGATGGCGGTTGCATCGACATTTCCATGTTCCTGGTGGGCGCCCATGCCGGAGAGAAAGACAACTATTATTACGAGCAGTAACCTTAAATGGAATTGGATAGAACAACGAAAGCGCATATTACTAATATATGTTTTTATCGCGAATCATGCAATCAGGGGGGCGTGGCAGAGCGCATTCTATTCACTTTTCATGATGGTAATATGGACTTCCTGGGGCAGCGCCAGATGGGCCGCAACCTGCATGGCCTTGAACAGCCCGACCGCCACCGCGCAACCCGCACAACATCCCGATGAGCCCTTTCGAAAAGGCTGATATACCTGGCCGTCATATCCGTCGCCGATTTCAGCGTAGGCGTCCACCACCGGCAAGATTGCCGCAAGCCGCGTGATTTTATCGCAGTTGCTCGTGATTTTAAAGGTGACATTCTGACCGTCATCGGAATCGGCCGTTATGTCCGAAACAAATCCGCAGATACCGGCTTGCACTTTGGCGGTCACCATATAGTTCTCCTCTTATAAAACTATTATAAAAATAGTCTTATTCGTTGCCAAGCCGTGCATGTACTCGCTTTATGGCTTACTTGTCAAAACAATGCCGCATAGCGGACAGGTTTTTTGCCCGCACGGATGCCCGGCCTCATGCGTTTCTTTGTATCCGCATTTCTGGCATACGCAGCTTCCTCCCGACGCTTGATTTTGAACGCCTTCCTGACCGTGCCTCCTGCCGCTCCCCGTTCCGGGACCTTGACCCATAGGGCCTGTTCCATCACCATGTGGCATAAGCATGACCTCCTTCTTTTTAATGTGGACTGCCGTAACGCTTTAAAAAAGCCAGCGTTTTTTCCGCTGTCTGCAATGTCACTTTCCCATGTGTGGGAAGGTTCACGACCTCCCGGCACGCCTTCTCGGATTCCGGGCACAGGCCTTTCGTATAACCGAACCGGGCCATGTCGATACCCGCGGGATGCAACGGTATTTCGAACCAGGAACCGAGTTCAATGCCCTTGCCCGCGGCCTTTTTAAGAAGTTCGTTTTTATTGAAAATGCGTACCGGATACCGCAGAATAACATTGTCGCACTCCGGGTCCTCTTTCAGTGTTCCAAACCCCAGGCCGGGCAGCTCGCGAGAGTAAATTCCGGCGATGACCTTGCGATGTTCAATCAGCGAATCAATATTGCTGATATTTCGTTCGCCTTCGTTTATCTGGACTTTTGCCATACGCTGGAAATAATGCCGGGGCATCTCTCCTTCAAATTCCTCTTTTGCAGAGGAGCCCACAGCCAGCCCCAGCCCGGACATCAGACGGTACAAGCGCATCATCAGCGCATGGGTTTGCGGTTTCACGAGCGTGTTGTGGGTTTTTATTTGCAGCCAGAGCCTTGATTCAGCGGCCATTGACGGTAAAAGCGCGGTTTGATAGAGCCGTTCGACCTTGGGCAGCAGAGTTTCATCATTGACCAGCAGCATGCCGCCAAGGCCCGTTGAAAAAGGCTTGTTCCATTGCCCGGAAAAAAACGCGCCAACGCCGAAAGTTCCGCATAATTTGCCGTTCCAGCGGGTCCCAAAGGCATGGCAGCAGTCTTCGATGACGGGAATATTGCGCCGTCCGGCCCAAGCGAGAACAGGCCCCATGGCTTGAGCGATGCCATAAGTATGCTGGACTATCAGAGCTTTGGTTTTCGGCGTGAAGCATGCATCGAGTAACGTTGGATTGAGATTATATGTGCCGGGGTCTATGTCAACATACCGGCAAGTCGCGTCCAAAAACCGCGCCGCAGAGGGCACCATGACGCAGGTATAGCCTGAAAGGATGACCTCGTCGCCCACACTAACGCCCATGGCCTTGAGCAAGGCATAGAGACCGACGCGGCCTTTGGAGAAAAGGAATTCTCCTTGTGCAGCGCGCCCCCTTTTAAAAAAAAGTGAAACCAAAATGCGGCTCCATTATCGAACCATATTGATTTTGCATTTTGGGCATACAAGCGTGGGGCAGGGGACACCCCGTTTGTGCGGAACTTGATAGCCGCATTTCGGACAAACACAATAGCCGCCCGGTCCCGCCCTCCTGGCTTCCTCAACGTTACCCGGAAACCCTCCGGTTCTCTGCCACCCAAAACCCCTTCTAAAGTCCGGCTTGTAATATCCGGTTAGCAGTTCGTGGCTTGTGATTTGAACGGCGACATACTGAAGCCCTTCTATAGCTTCCATGAGTTCGCCTCTTAAACCATTGGTGATTTTTGTCGCCTCCTCCACCTTCAAGCTGCTTGCGAGATTAATTTCTATGTTAGCGGTTATGGAGGAGCCTTTTTTCTGGGTTTTTAAAGAGGCCATTTCAATGTTTTGCGCCTTGACGATGGTTTTGATCCTTGACTCTATGGCTTCACCAGCGGAAGTGTCGAGTAAGGAATCAACGGCTGCTTTGCCCAAAGTAAAGGATTTTGCAATAATATAGACACCGATTAAGAGGGCCAACAGGGAATCAGTGTAAATCCAGTATTTTGTGAGGAACAGACCGGCAAAAACAGCTGTGGAAGCATAGACATCGGCCCGTGAATGAAATCCATCCGACAATAAGGAGATGGAATTCTCTTTTTTGCCATAATGAATTTTCACCCTGGCCATAATTTCGTTTATAATGGCTGAAAGGATCATTGTCACGAAAGCCAGACGGCTGATCTTAACTTTTGCAGGGTCAAGAAAACCCAGATACGCTTCATAAATAATGCCTGCGCCCGTGGCTAAAAGAATTAGCGTAATAATGACGCCGCCTAAAACCTCGAATTTGTAATGGCCATAAGGATGCTTTTCATCGCCGGGCTTTTCAGCCATTCTGATTCCGATATAGCCGATGGCAGAGGAAAAAACATCCATAAAAGAATGGAACCCCTCCGCTAAAACAGCGGCGGAACCCGAAAACAGGCCGACAGCGATTTTTCCGCCGGCCAAGATCAGGTTCGCTGCTATTGAAACCGCTGCAACTTTCTCTTTAATCATGCCCTCTTTGCTTTTTAATCGGACAGCTTAATACCAATCTGCCAGGCTTACGGGTTATAAAAGACAAGCGAAGGTAAAAGGTCATTTTCCGTAAACAAGAGCCTGCCATCACTCAATGGCAGAAGGTTCGAAACCGTGTAGGACATTTGTTTGGAGTTTATCATTCGGTTTTTAAAACGAAGCAGCCCGAGGTCTTCAAATTCGCCCTCGGAGAGGTCGTAAGTGAAAAAATGCGTATACTCCGGCAGTTCACCGCAAAGACCATACACTTTGTTGCCGCGCACGGCCAGGGAACGCAAATTTCCGGCCGCGATGGGCTTGCCCAGATTCGTCCGTTTGCCGCTGGCCGGATCCAGGCAGAAAAGATATCCATCGATGGATGTGCCGCCGTAAAGTTTTCCATTCGGCGCAAGAGACCACGATTCCACCCGGTTTGTGGCTTTGTGGTTCTGACTGTAAGGGAGGTCGATGGTAAGCGGTTTTATCTGATTCAAAGCCGGATTGTAACAGAAAAGTTTTCCCATTCCGGTGGAACCATATACGTTTCCGGCATTATCGACGCCCAGGGACCTGCAGAGATTCGCGGAAGAGTCCATGTGCATATACATTGCCGCGTCATCGGATGCGCTGTCAATCTCCGCGCCTCCGATAACCTTGAATGTCTTCCCGGCTATGTCATAGACAAAGAAGCTGTTTGAGGGAAAAAGAGTTCCGAATATTTTCTGCCCGTCTTTCGATGCCGTTAAACAGAAAATGCCTTCGCCTGCTTTAGGCGCACCCAGATTTACCGCTTTTAGCTCCTGTGCGATGACATCAAACGCAATAAGGTTTCCGGTTTTCCCGGTTGCATAAGTTCCGGCGTAGACTCGGTTTCCAGCGACAGCCAGGCCATAGGCGGGTTGTTTTCCAGCTTCTCCGTTTTTGTCAAAATCCGTATAGTCCTTAATCTGGGTTTCCTTAAGACTGAACCGAAAAAGCAAAGGGGAGCGCTTTTTATATTCCGGACGGGTGAGTCCGATGACATACCCGTTGGTTTCAACCACGCTCTGGACATTGGCGGAACCGTAAGGCAGCTTGAGTTTTCCCTTCTCCGGGGTCGCCAAGTCGCATCCGAAATCCGTTTTGCCGCCGCTAAAATAGAGATCTTCCTTGGTTGCTGGAAACAAAGCCGATGTCAGCAGCAGTGATAAAATGGCCATAAATAGCTGGTTCATTTGCTAACCTCCTTTTCCGGATTGAAAACAATGAAGATGGCGCGGGAATTTCCCGATTCGGCGGTGGACTTGCCCGGAATGCTGCGATAGGCGGCCCAATAGAGGTTGCCTTCCTTGTCCGCGATATTGCTGCCGGTGGCCTCACTGATTTCACTCTTGGGACGTTTAAAAAGAATTCTTTTTGTTTTAGACTTTGGGTCGCATTCCACAAGGCAGATACTGTCCTTAACGAGGTAATGCCCATGGCCGCCCATCCAGTAATAGAGCTTGCCGTTTTTGCCGCAGGCCAGATTCGGAGAACTGGTCATAATAATGGAGGTGTCCGGAATTTCAGGGGAAGGATCCAGAAGGTATCCCAAATCGGTAATGGCGCCCAATCCTTTCTCCTGAGGAGTTATCCGAAGCAGCCTGGAGAAGTTGGTCTGAAAGTAATAATCGCCGCTCTTATTGTCTTTGGCATAGCCCCGGATGCCGTCGCGCCGCAGCCACGCAGGTGTTTTTGCGGAATCCACGGGAATATAATCATCGGACCAGATGAAGGTATCGCGCGCGGGTTCGTATTTCAGCAGATAGCTGCGGATGTCGGTATAATAGGCGTTGCCCCATTTGTCCGTGAACAAGGTGCGAGCCACATGGGCCTTGTTGATCATTCCTTTGTCGTAAATGGAATCATTCTTGAGATCCTTGATGAAAAAGTGATCGGCAGGATAGGAAATCCCGTAAAGCCGGTCATTTTTCTGGTCCACCACCAGTTCCTTGATGCTTTCATACCGGATGGCGCTGCCCAGGTTGACCATTTCGAAAGTCGCGGGGTTGTATTTCATCATATAGCCGCCATTGTAACCGCGCGGGTGGTCCATGTAGAACTCCTCGCGGTTTTCCCCGCCATCCGTGCCAAAATAGATCCAGCCGTCATTATGGTTTTCGTTCATTTGCGTATGGATTTTACCCTGCCACTGCCATTTTTGCAGATGGCCGCCGGTTGCCACCCAGTTCCGGCGGGTCATCTTTTTTGTGCGGCAGTCCCATTCCATAATGGCGACAGCTTCGGAATGGTCGCAGACACCGATGATGACCTTATTGGTCTTGGACGAATAGCCGATGGAACCCCAGCTGGAATGGGGATGGTCCATGTCCGGATACTCTACAATCTTCATGTTCGCCTGAGTAATGGCGAAAGCCCCTGTCAGCAGGGCTGTGAGCAGCAGAATGATTTTCAGGTGCATCTTTAAAGCGCCTCCTTTTTAAGTTGAATGGCAGAATTGTAACATCAGTGTTTGCCTGATATATTCCCATGCTTTGCGAATGTCTCTTCCGGCCCCATCTTCCGTTTCTTCAACAATTGTCAAACCCTTGCTTTGCGCGGCGTTAACAGCCTTGTCGTAACGGATATTTCCCGCGAGCAGAACGCCGTGTTCTCGGGCATTCGCTTCAATGGCTCCGGTCAGGTCAAGGTTGATGTCGTATTTATTAACGCATAATGCCGTGGGCATTTTAAAATGATGCGTCAATTTAACGATGCGTTCAAAATCATGGAGGCCCGATACCGTCGGTTCCGCCACAATGACGGCCAGGTCCGCGCCGGTTAATGACGCAATAACAGGGCAGCTGATGCCGGGCGGTCCGTCCACAATAATAAGAGGGATGCCGGATTTTTCCGCGGCCTCTTCGGCTTTTTTCCGCACCAGCGCCACCAGCTTTCCGGAATTGTCCGCCGCAGGAATAAGCCGCGCATGCGCCATAATTCCGGCACGGGTGGCTGACACATGCCATTCACCGCAGTTTTTATCATGAAGTGAAACCGCATTTTCCGGGCAAACCAGGCTGCAAGCCCCGCAGCCGGAGCAATTCATTTCGACGATGGCCATATGGCGCTCATGGTTGACATCAACCAATTTAATGGCGGAGAACCTGCATACCGAAACACAGTGACCGCAATTCGTGCATTTTGAAGTTGCGATGTCTGCCATGTAACCGCTCATGAAAACGCCGTTTTCCAGAACTTTGGGGGCGAAAATCAGATGAAGGTCTGGCGCATCCACATCGCAATCCGCCAACACCGCGCCTTTGGCGAGTACCGCGAATGAAGCGGCCACGCTGGTTTTTCCGGTTCCGCCTTTGCCGCTCACCACAGTGATTGTTTTCATGGCTTAGCCTCAGCACAAACGTCCCGCAATCGCTTAAAAAGCGCCAGATACAAATCTCGGATATCTGACCTACATTGTGCCAGAATCCAGCCTTTGGAAATCATTTCAGCGAAAGCCCGGGTATCGGGAATTTCGGCGAGCAAAGGGATTGTGTTGTTATTGCAATAGTTTCTGATGAGATCGTTGTCTTCTTCATGACGGTTGACCACAACGCCAAACGGAACTTCAGCGGCCTTGACCATTGCTGTTGCCATGGCGAGGTCATGCAGCCCGAATGACGTGGGTTCGGCGACCAATAGGGCATAGTCCGACCCTTTGACCGCTTCGTAAGCCGGACAGGCGGTGCCGGGCGGGCAATCAATGATGGTCAATATATTCTCAGGCATATCCGCCTTGACCCGTTTGATAAGCGGCGGGCTCTTGGCTTCGCCCACGGCCAGCAGGCCACGGCGAAAGCGAACGGTTCCCGCAAGACCGTCCTCGATGATTCCAATCGCCCGCCCTTTTACCGTAATAGCAAGTTTGGGGCAAACCAGCTTGCAGGCCCCGCAGTTGTGGCAAAGTGTAGGTTCAAGAAGAATTTCACCGGGCAAAGAAACAAGCGCCCTGAAACGGCAGACCTTGGCGCAACGGCCGCATAAGTCACACAGCATTTTATCGATAACGGGCACGGTAACTTTGCAATCCTGCTGTGACGATACCTTCGGATGCAGAAAAAGATGGCAGTTCGGCGCTTCCACATCGCAATCCAGGAGCCGGACTTTTTGATCCAGCGCACCCGCCACCCAGGCCAGGTTTACGGCCACAGTTGTTTTACCTGTTCCACCTTTGCCGCTTGCGATTGCGACTCTCATATCCTTTTCCCTGTTGCGGCTTGCGTCTTTTTATACCCTCTTTTTCCCCTTTTAAGCGCTTCTTTATCGCTGACATTTTCCTGCCAGCCGTCTTTTGTATTTTCTCTGTAATCAAATCTCTTTACAAAAGGTTTTATATCAAGAATCGGTGTATTGTCGAGCATGTCCACACCCTCAAGATAAAGAATTTTGCCTTTTCTTTTTAGCAGGCGTACGACGCTGAATCCGATTGGGTTTGGCCGGTATGGCGCGCGCGTGGCGAATACGCCATGTTCGTTATCTTCAAGAAAAGGCTTAACGAGTAATTTTACCTTTTGGCTTTTATGAAAATGGTAGATGACACAAAGATGGGAAAAACCCTCGATGTCCGTCAGCCCCTTTTCAAATTCGGGTAATATTTCCGCCCTACCTCGGCACCCTTTTGCGAAAACAGGTTGAATGGGTGTCTTGTCCGCACGCTTATGCTCGCTTCGAATGAAACCAATAGGTTTAAGGTTTATCCGTGATTTCATACGCTTTCCTTTGTAAAATCAGCACTGCAGCCGCAATGACCGTGGTCCAAAACCCCCTTTTATGGCCAAGCGCGGTTTGTGTTATATTGCGCGTATGGACGATGTCTTTGGAGATTTGGAAGGTTTTCTTCTTCTCATCCCAGCTTATTTCGGGATTGAAGGGAATGCCGAGGCATGAAGCCAGCATCCCCGCCGCGAGGTCTTCGGCATAATCACCCGTATCCTTTGCGAATCCGCCGAAAGAATGATGCTCCGACAAATATCCGTAATGATTACGGTTTTGCGGAATCGCGAGACCCACGGAAGCGCCGATAAGTCGATACGGTTCATTTGTAGCGTTATCACTCATGACAACATGAGTAATCATACCCGGTTTTAAACACGCCAATCCTTTTACCCGGGAAATAATCCTGGCGTGCGGCGGAAAAATGCTGGACACCCGAACGAGATTGAGGGATGCGATCTTCGCATCCCTCAACGCCATCTCAAAACTTGACAGCTTATTCCGGTGCTTTCCAACGCCTCTTGTAAGAAAAACGAACTGCGGAACCAATACTATTTCCCTGTTTCAGAAAGTCTTGTCTTGATGCGGCTCAACTGCGCTTCCAATGCGCTGATTTGTCTTTGAAGCGCATCCTTTTCGCTCATCCCGTTTTCCGTCAGCGGCATTGGCCCGGGTTGACCAAAGCCCTGAAAACCTCTGCGCCAAGCTAAACCGCGTCCTGCGCCTCCACGACCTCGCCCCAATACCGCTTTTCCGTTGAGGCAACCCGGGCTGTTTAAGCCACCGCAAAAGCCCATTCTTCGTCCTGTTCCGGCCCCCGTTCCATTCGGACCTGTTCCATCTCCTCTTGGCATAATGCCCTCCTCATTTGAAATTAATGGTCACAGACATTGGAGCCTGTCACCAAACTGCCCGAAAGCCATTGTTTTACAAGCTTATCGGGGGCTTCAGCGGAAGCGCCCACAATCACCTGGATGCCGAACTCTTGGAAAAACTGCTGCGCCCGCATACCCATGCCGCCGGCAATGATGGCGTTGACGCCAAGACTGTGAAGCCACTTTGGAATGACCCCGGGTTCGTGCGGCGGAGGAGTTATTTCAGTCGGTTTGGACACCTGGCCGCTCTTTTGGTCCGCATCAACAATGTAAAATTTCTCGCAATGCCCGAAATGCGGGCAAAGCGTTCCCTCTGCTGTCGGAATCGCGATTTTCATAACTGTTTCCTTTCGTTACCAATGACCTTCAACATCCGGCGATGTGAGCGCCGTAAAACGTCCGGCGAGAAAATCCTGCACTGCGCCGGCCACGTTCTGACTATTAACGGTATAAACCTGTACGCCTGACTTTTGGAGCACAACGAACGCCTTAGGCCCGCAATGGCCGGTCAGCAGCGTTGTGCATCCCAGATTAACGACGTTGCCTGCGGCCTGAATGCCCGCTCCCTGGGTGGCCTGCAGATTCTGGGTGTTCGGATAAAAGGCATATTGCCGGGAATCCGTATCATAAACCGCTATCGTTTGAGCTCTGCCGAAGCGCTTATCAATGGCGCTTTCCGACGTGTTATCCTGGGCGGTAATGGCGATTTTCATCCTTGTCTCCTTCTATGTCTTTTCCGGTTACAGCCACAGGGCTTGGCGCACCCCGGCATCCGGAAGCATTCCGTGGACAATTCACCCTTGATATAAGCGGCATACACCTCGTCGGCTGCGCCCCGAACCCAGGCGAACAGCCGGATGCCGCTTCCAAGAATGCGTTCCTGCATGGGAAGCGAGATGGCCCCGCAAACCAGACAATCCGCCTCTTTTGATTTTAACAATTCGATTTTTTGTTCAATGGCCAGGTTGGCTATTGGAACCGTTTCAATTTTGTTTTCCGCATGATAGAGCGTTAAAAAACGCGCAGCGTCGAACAGTGGCGATATTATGCCGTTCCAAGTTGTAATGGCAATCATACACATTGATTATGCAAGTTCCATGCCGTTTAATCGACAACCATGAATCGCCATTTTTAATGAAAAATACAGGCGCAGGGCAAAATCTGGTATTGCAATTAAGCATCATTCCAGCCATATCATTGCATCAATGCAATGGAAATAGCTGAAATTATGATGCCTCAGCCCGTATCGGAAAGGCACAATTATTGCGTATTAATAGTAAAACCATCTGAAGGAGAAAGAGATGTCGCATGCCATGACCGATGAATCCAAAACCAGCGCAACCTTGTCAGGAATAAAAAAACGGTACATTGTCCTTTCGGGCAAGGGGGGCGTTGGAAAAAGCACGGTGGCCGCCAACCTGGCGGTTGCTTTGGCAAAAAAGGGTTTCACCACGGGTCTTCTGGACACCGACCTTCACGGCCCCAGCATTCCTAAAATGCTGGGGCTTACCGAATTTGTGGGAATGGCCAAAGGCGATGCGCTTGAACCCGCTGTTCTTATGGAGGGCCGCCTCAAGGTTATGTCCATGCAATTCATGCTTCCCGGAACAGATGACGCCGTCATCTGGAGGGGTCCTTTAAAACACAGCGTCATTTCCCAGTTCATTGCAAACACGGATTGGGGTACGCTGGATTATCTTATCATCGATTCTCCTCCCGGCACGGGAGACGAACCCCTTTCCGCGATACAAACCGCAAAACCCCACGGCGCCATTATTGTCACCACACCGCAATCCGTGGCGACTTTCGATGTCCGGAAATCCATTGATTTCTGCCGCAAGTTGTCCCTGCCCATTACCGGGATTGTGGAAAACATGAGCGGGTTTGTGTGTCCCCATTGCCATAAAAACACCTATATTTTCGGGTCGCAAGGCGGAGAAACCATGGCGCATGAGCTGGGGGAACGGTTTCTCGGGCGCATTCCCATTGAACCGGACATCGTAACGCTGTCCGACAATGGAAAAACCTTTGTGGCCATGGCGCCGGAAAGCGCACCGTCAATGGCGATTTCGGAAATCACCGCGCTTCTTTAATGCAAGGCGAAGTGAATGCACGCGCATATATATGCCACGTTGGTTTGCGATAACAATGCGAGGCGGCCTGGGCTTTCTCCCGAACACGGACTTTCAATCTGGCTGGAGGCGGGTAACCGGAGCGTTTTGTTTGACACGGGGCAAGGCACCTACCTACCTGCGAACCTTAAAACACTCAGCCTTCCGCTTGATACTTTGGATGCTGTGGTCATCAGCCACGGTCACTATGATCACACCGGCGGTCTCGCGTTTGTTATGGAACAGTGTCCGCGGGCCAAGGTTTTCATCCATGCCGCGGCCCTTGCCGACCGTTATTCCATCCAAGCCGGCAAAGAATCCCGCTATATCGGCATGCCGCCGGAAGCCAAAGCGCTTTTACACGCCTCCCCGGAGCGGGTCATATGGGTCGCGGGGCCCATGGAAATTGTCCCGGGTGTCTGGGTGACGGGGCCCATTCCACAAAAGGCCGCCGCAGAGGGCCGGGAAGACCGGTTTTATCTGGATCCCGAAGGCATGATTGCGGACAGGTTTATAGACGAACAGGCCGTCTTTGTCCAATCATCTTACGGAATCTCGGTCATTCTCGGATGCACGCATACCGGCGTTGCGAATACGCTGTCGCATGCACGCGCTCTGACCGGTGCGGGTAAAATGCACTGCGTTATGGGCGGCTTTCATTTATCGAATGCCGGCCCGGAAAACGTACGGCAGGCCATTGCTGCGGTCAGGGATTTCAATCCGGAAAAGATTGCGCCATGCCATTGCAGCGGCGCCGTCTTTGCGTCTGAAATCGCCAGACAGTTACCAGGATTTATTGAATGCGATGCGGGGACCTGTTTGCGCATCTAAGCGGATTTTTGTATTCATGAAGAAAACAACATTCAAATGGCCCCTTTCCAGCGAAGCGGACCTTCACCATTATTTAAAGGGATTAAAAAGCCGGCGTATGCTGGATATCGCGACAGGCAAGGGGACTTTTATTAAATTCATAACCTCAACGCTTGGGCATTATAATGAAATTGTCGGGATTGATATCGATGAATTAAGCCTGTTGACGGCGGTTGAGTCGTTAAGGGCCGTTAAGGGGATCCGCTTTGAACGGTCCGATGCTGAAAACCTTCCTTATCCCGATAATCATTTTGACCTGGTAAGCCTGTCCAACGCGCTTCATCATATGAGTCATCCGGAGCTTGTTTTCAATGAAATGCGACGCGTCCTCGCGCCTGGCGGCCGGCTTCTGATTAACGAAATGAATTATGACGACGCCGACAACGCTCAAAAAGCGCACCAACGGTATCATAGCTTTAAAGCAAAGACGGATCATCTTGCGGGCGTTGAACACAGGCCGGTTTCAAGCATGACGGATATCGCTAAAACCATAAAAGAACAATTTCCAGGATGGCGGACGGAGTTCTTTCTTTTCCCGGGAGAAACCTTCCACAAAAACAGCCCGATAACGGTCAAGGAACAGCTTGAAAAGATTGAGCGTCTGGTCCAGACATGCAGGGAAAGAAGGAATTCCGTATCTTTGCTGGCCGAGGCGCAAGCCATAAAAAGAATGCATGAAAAATATGGAGTGCGGTATCCTTCCTATATGTTGACCGTGCTTTCAAGGTAATGCGGTTTTCTTGTACAAGTCTAATATTTGTCAAATTTAAATATATTATGATCAACCCAAAGGCCACCGGAAAAAGAACCCATGCCGACGAAAAATAATAATCCATGCGAAGAAAAGGCGATGCCCGCCGGCAATGACAATAAAGACTTGACCCGACGCATTGACATTATACTCCTTCATCCCGTCTTTTCTTATCTGATATTTGCGGCGGTTTTGTGGTTTCTTTTCACGCTTACCTTTAAATTGGGCTCATTGCCCATGGCAGGCATCCGGACCTCGGTTGATTGGGTGGGTCATGTTTTAGTAAAATTATTGCCCGGAGGTTTCGGTCGAAACCTGCTGGTTGATGGGATTATGGCCGGGGCGGGAGGCGTACTGATCTTCCTGCCCAATATCGTCATCCTGTTTTTAGGCATATCGATAATGGAAGAAACAGGGTATATGGCCCGCGTTGCATGGATCATGGATCGCATCATGCACCGGATGGGGCTTCACGGCAGAAGCTTCCTGCCCATTATCATGGGACTCGGCTGCAACGTTCCCGCAATGCTGGCAGCCCGCTCCATTAAATCAACTCGCGATCGAATTTTAACGGTGCTTATTGCACCGCTCATATCCTGCTCTGCGCGGCACCCTATCTACGTATTGTTCGTCGGCGCATTTTTTCCCGGCCATGCCGTCAGCATGATATTTCTCATGTATATGATCAGTTTCATTGCCGTGTTCACGCTTGGGGCGCTGTTCCGCAAGACGCTTTTCAGGGGTAAGGGGGAGTGCGAGGCCGTTTACGAATTACCCCCCTACCGGCGTCCGCGGCTTAAGAAAATCCTCATGGTGATGTGGCTCAATACAAAACATTACCTGAACCGAATCGGCACCGTGGTTATCTTCTTTTCTGCGTTGCTCTACATACTGAGCCATTATCCCGAATCGGAACACCAAAAGATTGAGAATTCCTATATCGGCCGCATCGGGGCGCTCATTGAACCCCTTCTCAAACCCGCTGGTTTTGATCTTAAACTCGACATCAGCGTCATTACGGGTTTCGCGGCCAAGGAAATGGTCGTGGGGACCCTGGGCGTATTGCACAGCGTGGATCAGGGGCATGCGGCGGGACAATACGCGCTTCAGGATATACTCCGAAATGAATATTCGCCACTCACAGCATTTGCATTCATGCTTTTCTCGCTTCTCTATACTCCCTGTATCGCCAGTCTTGTGACGCTTATTCGTGAAGTGAGGAGCTGGAAATGGTCTATTTTTGGTCTCGTTTACCCTTTGGTCCTGGCCTGGGTTGCGGCAGTCACAGTCAGGCAGATGGGGCTTTTAATGGGGTTGTCATAAAAAACGGAATGTCCGGTTATTGAGCTTCGAGACCAATCTCGTATTTCTCCTTGTAACGGATGATGCTGCGCAAAACAGCCCGGGCCACGGCTTCCTGAAAAGAGCCGTTCCCAAGCATTTCCGCTTCCAGGGGATTGGAAATAAAGGCAGTCTCGAGCAATACAGCGGGCATTTCCGCACCGCGAAGCACGTAAAAATCCGCCTGGTCTACACCGGTCTTGTGCCGTCTGAATTTATTCCCAATCTTTCCCATCTCCTGTTCCAGAATAATTGCAAAGGCTTCACTTTGGTTGCGGAAAAGGTTCAGTTCCGTTGATTTCAGTATGAAATCAAGATCATTGTCAGTTTCTTCCTTGCGATTTTCTTCATACGTTATCGATGCATTTTCGAGCGCAGCCACGGCACGAGCTTCGTCATCGCGCGCCACATCCAGGAAATAGACGCCGTAACCGTTTATACAGGCTTTCTTACTTTTATCGCCATGAATACTATTGGCATGAATACTGATAAAAAGGTCACCTTTTCTTTGATTGGCAATCCGGATCCGGTCTTTGAGTGCAATAAAACTGTCATCGTCACGCGTCAGAATACATTGGATTTCCGGGAGTTTCTCTTTAAGCAGTTTTGCCAGTATCTTGCTGATGGCAAGCACCGCCTCCTTTTCCGTTAAAATGGTCTTAATGTGCTTTATGTTCCGTTTCGTCTTGTTCCAAGTGGGCTTGCCGCTCACCGCCCCCGGGTCTTTTCCGCCATGTCCGGGATCAATGATGATGGTCTTGATTTCGGAAGCTTTTTGTTTAACAGGTATTAGCGGATTTTTCGTTAAAGGTTCGGGCATCCGCGCCTTCTTTTCAGCGTTGAATGCCAGAACGGTATTTTTGTCCTGGGGGAAAATCGATTTATCAGGTTTCCAGACGAGAGCGAAGGCATAACTATCGACGGAAATTGTTTTAGCTGCCGCGGCAATCAGAATAAATAATAATAAAACTATTTTCATTTTGAGGCGCACATTTTTATGCGTCTTGGCTAATCCACGATGAAGTTTTCCGGCAATATATAGGGCAGGGGATTAATGGGCGCCCGGTTTGAACGGACTTCGTAATGAAGATGAGGACCCGTGGAACGGCCGCTATTGCCGAGATAGCCGATAATCTGCCCCCGGCGCACGGTCTGCTGCCCCTTGACAATGACGGTATCCAGGTGCGCATAGGCGGTAATGAAACCATTCAAATGGTTGAGTAAGACATATTTTCCGAAAGTTCCATTTTCGCCTGTTTTTACCGTTCCGGAGGCCGAGGCTATTACCGGAGTACCTACATAGTTCTTAATATCGATGCCATTATGCATGCGACGGATCTTGAATATAGGGTGCAGGCGCATGCCAAAGCCTGAAAGGAAAGCGCCTTCAGCAGGTTGAATCGTGGGAAGGCACTCCAAAGAGTCCTTCTTTTTACGGAAAAACGTATCAAAAGTATTCATGCTGAAAAGTTGAAGATCCGACTGGCGAAGGAGTTTATCAATCCGGTCTCCAATTGTTTTACGATCGAGCTCATCCTTGAAAAGCATGTTCGTTTCGTAATCATCAAGCGCGGAAGGGCCGCCAACGCCTACCTCGCGGACCTCCCTTGTTATAAGCTTGGCCCCGTATATCGCCCTGCGTAAATCTTCCGCGGCAAATAGCGAGTCCATCTTGTTCTCCCAAACGGCAGCCAGGGTTTCTATTTTATTAAATTCCTTTTGTATTTGGATGGCTTTTCTTTCGGATAGTACATAAAGCGCTTTATCATAGCCACGCGCTACCATGAAAATAGCGCAAAAAGCATAGCTGCAGAACAGCAGAATAATAAAAAACTTAATCAAAAAATAGACGGGATTGCCGAGCCGGAAAGACCGGCTTTCCCCTTTTGCATTGATGAGAATAATATGGTTAAATGTTTTCAATATTCCTCGGTTAATTTGTTTTATAAGTCATCGGCCATCCAACGCCTGTTTCAAGTCTTCTACCAGTCGGTCGGGGTTTTCAATCCCCGCCGATAACCGTACCGTGTTCATGTTTACGCCAAAGCCGGTGCGTCTTTCGGGAGGCATATACAGCATGGTGGTCAGATAGGGGATGCAAATCAACGACTCCGTGGCGCCCAGACTTACCGCATGATGGATGACAGTGAGTTTTTCGATGAATTTTTTGGCGTGCTCGATGTTTTCACCCACGTCAAAACTCAACAGGCCGCCAAAACCATTGCGCATCTGCCTGCAGGCGACCCTGTGTCCGGTGTCGCCGGGAAGGCCCGGGTAACGGAGGTTTTTAATTTTCGGATGTTCCTTCAGATATTCGGCAACGGCAAGTGCGTTCCGCGCCATTTTTTCCGCGCGCATCTCAAAGGTTTTCAACCCCCGTTCCAGTAGAGAGCCGGAATAGGCGTCAAGCGTCGTTCCAATTGCCTGACGGGTGAACCAGAGCCGGTCGTAATGCTCCTTGGAGCCCGCTATGGCGCCGGCCATGAGGTCGTTATGGCCGCCTAATGCTTTAGTGGCGCTGTGGACGACAAGATCCGCCCCAAGTTTGAGGGGATTCTGGTGAAAGGGGGTGGCAAAAGTATTGTCCACCACCAGCATGGCCCCGATTTGCTCTGCAAGCCTGCCCAGAACTTCAATGTCCAATACCTTGCATAAGGGATTGCTTGGTGTTTCGCAGAAAATCATTTTCGTGTTCGGCCTGACATGCTCCGCGAGTTTCTCCCAGTTGTCCGCATCGACCCAGGTGATGGAAACCCCGAGCTTTTCCAAAATCAAAGATACCTTGTAATGCGCACCGTAAATATCATGGAAAAGCACAAGATGGTCGCCAGCCTTAAGATAGGTCAGGTATACCATGGTGCATGCCGCCATGCCCGATGTGCAAATAATGCAATCTTCGGCGTATTCCATGGCGGCCACCTTTTTTTCGACCGCGCGAACGGTAGGGTTGTCGTCCCGGTGATAGGTGTAGCCGTCGATTTCACCGTCAGTTATTTTTCGCAGCACTTCAAAGGAGTTATAGTGGTAATTTACCGCATTCACAATGGGCGTGACCATGGGCTTGTTGCCATATGGAGTCAAGGGGTCAGTCATAGTGTCGGATTCCTTTCTCGCTTATGACGCTTTGCAAAACTCGGTATCCAGTATTTTGACTGCATCGGATATTTTCTGTATGCTGGTCGTCACAAGCCTGATCCGCGACCCGTACATGGTCCTTGGCCCCTTTGCCCCGTACCATCACCTCTTGGCATGTTGTTGACTCCTTTTTCGAACGATATAATCGCCGATACAACATTTCAGGTCCCTGGCAACAACCGGACACTTGGCCTGCAAAAGAAAATAAATGTTTTTATCAACATTGCTCAGCGTTTCATAATTGCCCTGACCTTTCGCGATGATAAGGTCGGCCCGGTCGAAGCTGTCGCGAAACTCAGCCGAACAGTCCGAAAGCACGGTGCCGGGAGCATCAGATCCGTTGTCAATCACTTTTACGAGAAGCGGCATCCGCACGGCTTCGGCATCCGCACGGGTAACATCGTTGATGACCGGCTTCCCGCGCACCACGAACGTCACCCGGTTGACAGGGAGCAGCCGCATGAAATACCGGTCAAACACGATTTCGCCCGCGTTGTCGCCGAGGTAAAGGATGTCCCGGGCCGCAGAAACTTCGCGCTTCAGGCGCCGGACCGCCCGGATGTCCAAGGGCGCATCATAACAGCCTTCAATAACGCGCCGCACGTCCGCTTCGTTCAACCGGCCGTTTTTCCCGAAATCGATGATGTTGCCCGCAATGGCCAGCCGCAAACAGTTTTCGAAGGGATCGTCCTGGTTTTTAGCCGCGTCCGCAAGGGCGGGGAGGGCCGCCTCCGCCCACCGGTTGTAGTGTTCTTTTTTCCGGCGGTAAGGATCCGCGGCCCCTGTCTCTTTCCGGATAATGCGGTGTATTTTCTGCGCCATGGCGGGCGGCGTGTCGCTCATGTCAATGGATGACGCAAGCCGGAGCACTTTCCTTAATACGCGCTCGTGGACGCCTTCGTCATCGCTAATTTGGCGCACGGCTTCGAGGGCCTGGTTCACAAAACAGGGCAGGCAGTCGTGGAAGCTTTTCATCTTATGGATTCTTTTACCCGCAATATTGGATGAAGCATGCAACTCCGCGATGGCTTATTGTTTGCCGGAAAGCCCGCAATCATCCCGTTTTTCCAGGTCGTTTATGCGTTTGTTAACTTCATGCAACGCCCCGGCCAGATATTTCGCCTGAGACAATAAGGCTTCCATTTTACTCACGATTTTCGGAGGGTTCGCATAAAAAGGCAGGGGCGCGGAAGCCATGAAACCGGCCGGTCCTTCCAGCCAGCGCACGCCTTTGCCGTGCCCGATGCCTTTTGCACACCCGGACACCAACGGAACCGCATCATCCTTTTTTAGCTTTTTACTGTCAGCCATTATGGCTTGCTTTGCAGTTCAGTAATATGCCGATTGACGCTTTCAAGCGTTTCTGAAAGATATTTGGCCTGCCCTTTCAGGATTTCTATCTCATCAACGGGCTTTGGCGAAGCGGCATAAAAAGGAAGCGGTGCTAAGGGCATATTTCCGCCCCATCCCCGGCGCCAGGCCCTGCCCATACCGCATCCCCGCCCGAAACCACGGCGTATTCCGTTACCCGCGCCCGGTGCCCCGTTCATGAATCCCGGCACATCGGACCCGGCGCAAAATCCCGCACCCCTTCCACTCGTGGCCCCCATTCCCCCGGGACCTGTTCCATCTCCTCTTGGCATATTAACCTCCTTCTGAATTACGGCTGGACGTCATAGTCCGGTCTTAATACATGATAAAGCATTTTTCATGCCTAATACGTTCGCTTATGTTTTTAAGCGAAATAAACGGAAAAATAGCTTGTCCCAGGTTAGCGTTGCCGCAAGGTTTTAAAAACCATTGCAAGAAAGCAATACCCGCAAAGATTCGGAAAGATGGAAGCCGGGCAGGTTAATTGATGCCGTATTTTTTCATTTTGCGCCATAAGGTAACGGGATGCAATCCCAGCACCTGGGCAGTCCGTTTGCGGTTATGGCGGTTTTCCTCCAGGGCCGCGCGGATACGGCCGGCTTCAAACCCGTGAAAAGAGGAATAAATATTTGCAGAGGGTTCCGGCAACGCAAGCGTCTTGGAAACAAGATACCCGGGAAGGTGTTTTTTTTCAATATAACCGGACAAGGACATGATAAAGGCGTGCTGTAATATATTTTCAAGCTCCCGGACATTGCCCGGGAAATCGTGGGCCGCAAGAACAGCCATTGCATCGGGTGTCGCCCCGGTGACGTTTTTCCCGTAGAGAGGGTTGTAGCGCCCGATAAAATGGTCCACCAGCAGGGGAATGTCGCTTTTCCGCTCACGCAACGGCGAAATGTGCAGGGGCATGACATGGATGCGGTAATAGAGGTCTTTCCGGAAAGTTCCGGCCTTGACCATTTCTTCCAGGTTCCGGTTGGTAGCCGTGATAATCCGGACATCGGAGCGCACGGTGGAGACGGAACCGAGAGGTTCATAGGTTTTTTCCTGCAATACACGCAAAAGCTTGACCTGCAGGGGTTTTGAAAGCTCTCCGATTTCATCCAGGAACAGTGTGCCGCCTTTGGCCGCGTCAAAGCGGCCCGGCTTGTCCTGCTTGGCGTCGGTAAAAGCCCCTTTTTTATAACCGAACAATTCCGATTCCATCAGGTTGTCGGGCAGCGCGCCGCAGTTGACGGCCACAAACGGCCCCTTGTTGCGTTTGCTCAGGGTGTGGATGGCGCGCGCCATGAGTTCTTTGCCGGTTCCAGATTCGCCCAGAATGATGACCGGGGTGTCGCTTTCTGAAACGGCCGGCAGTGTGTTGAAGATGTTTATCATCCGGTGGTCCGCGGTCACGAAGTCCGAGTAGGTGTGCTTTTCCGTGATTTCTTTCCTGAGGGTTTCGATGGCGCTTAAGTCCCTGAAAGTTTCAACCCCTCCCGAAATGTTGCCCGCCTCATCTTTCAAGACAGCTGTGGAAATGCTGACAGGCAACTGTTTGCCCTTGTGGTTCACGATGTGGATCGTGTTATTAACGCAAGGCCGGCCGGTCCGCAGCGTTTTTTTTAAGGAGCATTCCTTTTCACAAATATCGGAGTGGAACACCTCCCAGCATTTCTTTTTCAGCGCTTCGTTTTTCCGGACCCCGGTAATCCGCTCCGCCGATTTATTGAACGTGGTGATGTTCCAATCGTTGTCAACGGTAAAGACGCCATCCGCGATGGAATCCAATATCGTCTCATACGATGTAAATGAGGGGTGCATGTCCCTATCAGGCATCAATTAGTGTTCCAATTAAATAAATGGCCCGAAACCCTTTTAAAAGGTAACATTCTACACCAGGCATTGCAATCATGCAATACTTTGCAATGTAAGGTTGCCTGGCGAGCGGTTTTTTACGAAGATTAGCATGTTTATGATGGCATAATATTTGATTCATCTATTATCCGTTGGAGCCTGGGCAGAAACTTTGACGAATTGTACAGGGTTGTTATCAAGACCATTTTAAAGAAATAACCCTTTATTGCGTTAACATAAAGCGGTCGGGAAAGGTAACATAAACAAATTGAGATCCATTTCTGACGAAGGCAGGCCTTTTATTTATGGACTTGCCCTTTCCTGCCTGGCGGCTTTATGCTTGTTTTATTTTCTCCTGAAGCCCTGGATACTCGGGATTTCCTTATTCTCCGGCCTGTTCGCGGGGTTTTCCGCGATTTTCTTTCGGGATCCTGAACGGAGTATTAACGCTGTTCCCGGAGATATCCTGTCACCGGCGGATGGCAGGGTGATAAGCGTGTCTGATGAGAACGATGAATATGCAGGCCCCGGCGCACGCCGCATTTCCATCTTCATGTCCCCTTTCAATGTTCATGTCAACCGCGCACCGGCTTCGGGTCAGGTGGAAAAAATAGAATACCATCCCGGCCGTTTCCTGGGCGCGTTCCGTGATAAGGCTTCCTTGTATAACGAACAGGTTCATATCGGAATGGATATGCAGGGAAGAAAAATCCGTATCAAGCTGATAGCGGGTTTTTTGGCCCGTAGGATAGTTTGGGGGATAAAAGAAAAGGACACGCTTGCCATCGGGCAAAGAATCGCCTTTATCCGTTTCGGTTCCCGGGCCGATTTGATACTGCCTGCGGAAGCCTTAATTCTGGTCAGGACCGGGGACCGCGTAAAAGCGGGAATGACCCTCATCGCCCGTCTGGCTGGGCCGGAAATTACCGGGGAGTAAAATCATATGCTGTCAATCAAGTTTAACATCGAAAATATGGAGGAGTAATTATGGGAAAAGTCTTTCTTAACATCGGTCCCCAGCACCCGGCGCTCAAAGAGCCCGAATCGTTCAGGATCCTGCTGGAAGGGGAGAGGATTATCGAGGCCAACGTCCGACTCGGTTACAACCACCGGGGCATGGAAAAAGCATGCGAGGAAAGGAGTTATCTCCAGGACATTTACCTGTTGGAGCGTATTTGCGGCATCTGCTCCCATTCCCATTCAACCTGTTTTGTGCAGGCGGTAGAGGAATTGGCGGGCGTCCAGGCCCCGCCCCGCGCCAATTACATCCGCACCCTCATCGCCGAATTGGAGCGCATTCACAGCCATTTGCTCTGGCTGGGCGTGGCCGGTCATGAGGTGGGTTTCGACACCCTCTTCATGTACTCCTGGCGCGACCGCGAGGTGGTGATGGATTTGCTGGCGCTTTTGACCGGCAATCGCGTCAATTATGGCATGAACACCCTGGGCGGCGTGCGGCGCGACATCACGCCCGACAAGTATCCCGGCATCCTCAAGGCGGTCGACTTGCTGGAGGAGCGGACCAAGTATTACATCGAGGTGGCCACGGAAGAGGTGACCTTCTTGAAACGGGTTTCCGGCGTAGGACGCCTGACCAAGGAGGAAGTGGAAACCATGGGCGTGGTCGGGCCCACGGGGCGCGCCTCCGGCGTGGCCTGGGACGTGCGGCGGGACGACCCCTATGCCGCGTATGGAGAATTGGATTTCAAGGTCATCACGGATGATCATTGCGACGTTTACGGCCGGGCCGTGGTCCGTGTTCTGGAATTGATGGAGACCTATAAAATGATCCGTCAGATCATTAAAAACATGCCGGACGGACCCATTACGGTCAAGGTGCCCCGGAAAATCCCGGCCGGCGAGGCCGTCAGCCGGTACGAGGCCCCGCGCGGAGAAGACATTCACTACGTGAAGAGCAACGGCACGGACAAGCCGGAACGGGTCAAGGTGCGAGCGCCTACGCTGGCCAATGTCCAGGCCGTAAAAAAAATGGTTGAAAACCATTACTTGGCCGATTTGCCCATCACGGTTGCGGCAATCGACCCGTGCTTCTCCTGCACGGACCGAACCATCGCCGTCAGCCGCGTGGAAAAAGGCGGGACTGACGTTATGGATTGGGAAGCGCTCCGCCAGTACAGCATTGACTGGTACGGGAAAAAGGGCGTGAATATGAGTAAAATAAAGGCGTTACGTTAGGAGAAAAGCGTCAGGGCCATGGGATTCTTCTTTTTATTGAATGGACCTGAAACGCGTCTGTCCATTCCAACAGACGTCTTTTTAACCCAAAGGAGTCTCACCGTATGAAAAAAATTTACCTGGTTCTCATCCTTGGTGTAATCGCTTTATTCTGTTCATGTGGCAGCCCGACCAGCCCGGGTGGAAGTGACAAACCGTTTGGGCAGGCGGGTTTCAGGTCACTTCCTTCTTAAAAAGCAAACAGAAGCGTTTATCTTGGCGCGTACGGAGTCTAACCTTAAAAGGTAGCATGGGAAGCTTCGGTGCTGAGCAGGCGCTTATCCACGCTCAACTCAGCCATTATCGAAGTCCTTTATCCTTTAAATCAGGAAAGGTCAAACCGGTCAAGGTTCATCACCTTGTCCCATGCCGCTACAAAGTCGTGCAGGAACTTCCCCTGGGAGTCCGCGCATCCATAGACTTCCGCCAAGGCCCTGAGTTGGGAGTTCGAACCAAAGACGAGATCGACCCGGGTGGCGGTCCATTTGAGTGCGCTCGTTGCGCGATCTCGTCCCTCGTATACATTATCATCTTCCGCGCTTTTCTTCCAGGTCGTGCTCATGTCGAGCAGATTGACAAAGAAATCATTGGTGAGCGCTTCCGGCTGCTTGGTGAAGACGCCGTGCGGCGTCCCGCCGACGTTGGTCTTCAGGACGCGCATGCCGCCCACAAGCACCGTCATTTCAGGTGCGGTCAGGGTCAGTAATTGCGCCTTATCAACCAGCAGCTCCTCGGCCGAAACGACATAGCGGGCCTTCCGGTAGTTGCGGAAGCCATCCGCTACGGGTTCGAGTACGGCGAAGGAGGCCGCATCGGTTTGCTCCTGCAAGGCGTCCATGCGACCCGGGGTGAAAGGGACCGTCACCACGTGACCGGCGTTTTTGGCGGCCCGCTCGATGCCCGCGCAACCGGCCAGAACAATCAGGTCCGCCAGCGATACCTTCTTGCCGCCGGACTGCGCGCCGTTGAACGCGCTCTGGATGCCTTCCAGGGTCTTGAGCACTTTGGCGAGTTGGGCGGGCTGGTTGACTTCCCAATCCTTTTGCGGGGCTAAACGAATGCGGGCTCCGTTGGCGCCGCCGCGCTTGTCGGAGCCGCGGAAGGTGGAGGCCGACACCCAGGCGGTCGACACCAGCTCTGACACCGACAGGCCGGAAGCCAGGATTTTGGCCTTGAGGGAGGCAATGTCCTGTGCGTCAATAAGTTTGTGATTGCAAGCGGGGATGGGGTCTTGCCAAACGAGCTCTTCCGCCGGAACCTCCGGGCCGAGATACCGCGCGCGCGGGCCCATGTCGCGGTGCATCAGCTTGAACCACGCACGGGCGAACGCGTCCGCAAACTGATCCGGATTCTCGTAGAAACGCCGTGAAATCTTTTCATAGACAGGGTCGAACCGGAGGGCCAGGTCGGTGGTCAGCATGGATGGCGCGTGGCGCTTTGACGGATTATGGGCGTCCGGCACCGAATTGGCGCCTGCGCCCCCCTTCGGGACCCACTGGTGCGCACCGGCCGGACTCTTGGTCAGTTCCCATTCGTAGCCAAACAGGTTCCAGAAAAAGTTGCTGCTCCACTTCGTGGGCGTGGTGGTCCAGATGACTTCAAGGCCGCTGCCGATTGTGTCCGCGCCTTTGCCCGTGCCAAAGCTGTTTTTCCAGCCCAGACCCTGTTCCTCGATGCCGGCCGCTTCGGGCTCGGGCCCGACATGTTTCGCGTCCCCGGCGCCATGGGTTTTGCCGAAGGTATGGCCGCCCGCGATGAGGGCCACCGTTTCCTCGTCGTTCATCGCCATGCGGGCGAAGGTCTCGCGGATATCACGCGCTGCGGCGAGGGGGTCCGGGTTTCCGTTTGGTCCTTCCGGATTGACGTAAATGAGGCCCATCTGCACAGCGGCGAGCGGATTTTCGAGGTCCCGGTCGCCGGAGTAGCGCTTGTCTTCCAGCCACTTGCCCTCGGCGCCCCAGTAAATGTCCTTTTCCGGTTCCCAGATATCTTCGCGTCCGCCGCCGAAGCCGAATGTCTTGAAACCCATCGATTCCAGGGCAACGTTGCCGGTAAGAATCATGAGGTCGGCCCAGGAGATTTTCCGGCCGTACTTTTGTTTGACCGGCCAAAGCAGACGGCGCGCCTTGTCGAGGTTGACGTTGTCGGGCCAGCTGTTGAGGGGCGCAAACCGCTGGCTGCCGTTTCCAGCGCCGCCGCGGCCGTCGCCCATGCGGTAGGTGCCGGCGCTGTGCCACGCCATACGGACGAACAGAGGGCCGTAATGGCCGAAATCGGCCGGCCACCACTCCTGCGACTTTGTCATTAGTTCACGCAGGTCCTTCTTCAAAGCCGCCAGGTCGAGACTTTTGAATTCCTTAGCATAGTTGAAATCCTCGCCCATAGGATTGGATTTGGAGGAGCGCTGGTGCAGGATGTCGAGCTTCAACTGGTTCGGCCACCAGTCACGGTTTGTTGTACCGCCATTGGCGGTGTGTTTGCCTGACCTGCCGGTTACCGGGCATTTGCTTTCTTCGTTCATGGTATTTACTCCTTATCGATAGTGATTATTAATGTAGAAACTCCTAATAAGCAAAAGCAAGCGTTGAAATAGGCATAGACAATAAAAACCCGGGCTAAAATGACCTGCCTCACCTGAAAATGTTATGCCCGCAATCATGTGGTAATCCTTTCAATAAACGCCCAGTCCTGTCTTTGCCTCCGAATGAGTTCGTAAACCCTTAATAAACGCAAAACCCCCGCAAGCCAGCAGCAGAACCAGCAAAACTCCAATAATAGACGGGCCAGCGGCCAGATCCAGCCTGAGGGAGGCTTCCAGGCCCAGCACACAGGCGGCGATGCCGAACACCCATCCGAAAACAATCCGTTGCACGGTCTTTGAAACGCAAAATACCGCGGCTACCGTTGGCATGGTCAGCAGCGAGAACACAAGAAGAACTCCGGCGATTCTGACGGCAGAGGTCACGACAATGCCGAAGGTCATGTAAAACAGGAAATCCCACCACCATATCCGGACGCCTGCGGAAGAGGCCTTTGTTGGGGAATTTGTTATTAAAAACAGCCGGTGCCGCGTCACCCAGTGAATGATGCCCACAATGGCATACAAGACGGAAGTTTGAATGACATCCTTCCATGAAACCGTCAGGATGGTTCCCACGAGCATTTCTTTGACATGTTCGGTTCCGGTCGCGGCCTTTTCAAGAATCAGCAAGGTCATGGCAATAGCCGCGGCGTAGGTGATGCCGATAAGCGCCTCGATGGGGACTTTGCTTTGCGTTTTCCGGAAAAACGAGAAAAGCACAGCCCCGGCCAGGGTGAAACCGAGGCTCATCAAATAGGTCTGGGTCGGCGCATCTTCGCCCCATCCCAGGACAATGGCAACCCCCGTGCCCAACGCGGCAATCTGCGCCAGGGCAAGGTCCACAAAAATGACTCCGCGCTGAACAACATGATACCCGAGGTAGGTATGGCTTCCGGCGAGAACCAGCGAAATAACAAGCGCCGGAATCATAAAAGGATAATGGAATAGGAGCATGGTTATTTTCCTCCCTGGGTTTTAAGAATCGCGCTGACGATGGCGTCAAAATGGGCGAAGTAATCGTTGGCGTCAACGCCCTGGCAGGCCGGGGCGAGTTTTAAGACCGGAATTCCGGTCTGACGGTTCAGGAACTTCGGCGCGTCGCCCGGAAAATAGGGTTCCTGTATTATAAATGCGACGTTCTCTTTTTTAATGATGCTGACCAGTTCGGCCAGGTGTTTTCCGGTGGGCGGAATTCCGGGAAAAGGCTCGACGTGGCCTACGATGTTCAATCCGAAAGCCGTGGCGAAATAAACCCATGAGGAGTGGTATTCCAAAATATTACGGCCTGCCATCGGTTTCAACGCCTGCTTCCAAACCGCAATTTTGGACGCACAATCCGTTTTAAAGCGCTCAAAATTTGAGACGTAGACCGCGCTTTGGGATGGGTCTGCTTTCTGGAGTCCCGCAAGGATGTTTTGCGCAATGACGATACCGTTTTCAGGATTAAGCCAATAATGGGGATTGCCCTCGGGATGGACGTCCCCCTGCGAAGCGTCCACCTTTCCGGACGGTTTGTCGAGTACCCGTACATCCTTGGAGCAATCGACCACAACCAAGTGATTGTTCCGGGAACCGTCAATGATGGCGTCCGCCCACTGGTCCAGCGCCAATCCGCCTTTCAAATAGAGGGTGGCGCGTGAAACCTTGGCCATATAGGAGGGGAAGACTTCGACGGAATGGGGATTCGCATCCGCTTTGGTGATGGACGATACGGACACGTTGTCCCCGCCGATGGTGGATGCGATGGAGCCCAAATCGGGGATGGAGGCAACGACGATTATCTTGGCAGGGGTTGCCGCGGCTAAACAGAGTACTGACACTGCTAAAAGAAAAACAAATTTAGAGTATTGGGTTAACATGATATTGGTCCTAATAAAAAAAGTGTTAGAACTGGTGCGCTTTATGCGGGCCCATGCTGTAAATAAGCTGTAATTCAACGGAATTCACGCCCGCCTGGTCATGCGGTATGAAATACTCATAGGTCAACTGCAGAAGCGTGCTTTCTTCAAGAACCGCGTATCCGATAAAGGGCTTGATGGCCCGGTCGGTCTTATCCGCATCGTCCGGAGCCTGGTACTGTTCGTATAGGAGGCCGCCATTGAAGTGGTTCGCGGACCGCGCATCCGCGAAAGCGTAAAACCCTCCTCGCTTTTCATGCGAAATCATGCTTAACGCATCAATGTGCTCTGCGTTTTTATAGACATATTCGCCCTGAACCGTCATTTTCAGCGTTGCCGAGAGCGCTATTCTGCTTTTCAGATCCGCTCCCAGTATCAGGGCCTTGGTTCCATTTGCGGGATCGTTGGTTCCCTGCGCAATGGAGAAGCCCAGTTCTGAAGGCGCAATATCGTCACCCAAGACAAAGGAGTTGACAATGCGGCCAATCCAGCCGAAATCGGCGGTCGTTGTGTCGGGATGAAAGGAGTTGCCCTGTAGAAGATCACCGGAAAGCAGCAATGAATAGCTCCCGGCAACCGGAATCAACGAGGATGCCTGTACTCCGGTTTCATTAAAGCTTTCTTCCCCCGGAAGCAATTGTCCCATGGACGGATCCATCACCCGCGGCGTGCGGATAAACGGATACGTGTGAGGGTGGGCGGGATTGAGACGGCCGAATCCGACCCTGTATTTTCCACCTTTGAGCGCCATATTTAAAGGCAAGCCTTTAATCATCGTGGTATACGCTTCTTCTATTTCCACGCCATCGGTTGCAAGCGAAAGCACGATGGCCCCGTTAAAATAAGGATTAAGCGCCGCCTCGAACATCAATTCCGTCTCACCGAGTTCAAGTGTCGGTTGATTCGGCGATGCGGACGTGCTGTCATCCGTATAGGCGCCCAACAACTGTCCGATTGCTGAAATATTAGGATTGGTAACACCTGCCTGAACGGATTGAATGGAACCCGCAATCAGAAATACCAGCGCAAATAGAATGCGCATAATTAACCTCCAATATATTGTAAGTCAAGCCGCGCTTACGCGCAGCATTGTTCGAGTCTTCGTTGTTTCAGAAAGAGAAAGGGCGGGGGTCAGGCGGATGGAGGCGCGCGGCTTGCAAAGATGGGAAAGTTAATCTGCGAAACCGTTGTTTCCACCTCCGGGAGGGGTTGTTGATATCGTATCGGCTGAATGAAAAGGACGACGGGGTGCTCAACTTGTGCGGGTGATTGCGACAACAGACAAATAGGACAATCAAAATGGATTTTTTCATCCGAATGATGGTCCGTTGCAACCAGGAAAGAGGCGAATAGGGAAACGGCGATTAGCAATATCGATGAGGCGGAGCGGAATTTCATTGCGAAAAAGTTACAAATCGGCGAAGGATAAAGTCAATTCACGCCCTTTTTCCAATAGCCCAGCATTTTATCACGGTCTCCCGTGTCTTCGATAACGGAGCCTTGTTCAAGAATGACAAAACGGGTGCAAACCGCTTGGGCGAAATCTGTGTCATGCGTTGCCAAAACCATGGCGGTCGGGGTTGTCTGAAGCAGGGCCATGAGCGCTCTTTTGCCCACCGGGTCAAGGGCGGATGACGGTTCGTCAAACAGTAAAAGCGAAGGATCCGCAACCAGCGTTCCGGCCAGCGCGACTCTCTGACGTTGCCCGTGCGAGAGCCGGTGTGGAGACGATTCAGCAAGATGGGAAATGCCCAGCTTTTCAAGCATTGCCAGGGCCTTCAACCGTGCCAGGCCGCGTTCCATCCCCCGGCGTTCGAGCGAAAATGAGACATCATCCACTACTTTCGGAAAAAGAATCTGATCTTCGGGAAGGCTGAAAAGAAAACCGGTCTTGTCCCGTATGCTTCGTTCCGTTTTCGCGGTTAAAAGAACGCCATCCAATGAAACAGTCCCCTGATAAGGCAGCAGGCCGACGGCGACGTAAAGCAGCGTGGTTTTGCCGGAACCGTTCAGTCCCAGCAGCGCCACCCGTTCATCAGAACGGATGTCCAGCGAGAGGTTGCGAAGCGCGGGACGCGGTTGCCCGTCATACTGAACCGTAACATTCCGAAGCGAAAGCATGGCCTCCATTACAGCACCCCCAGGCGATATAGGGCGGCGACTGCCAGTAAAGACAGCAGGCAACCCATGGCCGCAAGGTCACTGGCTTTCAACGGCCGGTTATCGCTAATGCAGGCAGCGGCTGCGTCGTACCCTCGCACTTCCATGGCCGCGCCTACGCGTTCTGCCCGTTGAATTATACGCAGCATCCAGACGACCGGAAATTTCGCGATCATTCTTATTCCTGGCCCCCAACCGGAAGGTTGGCGCAGATGGATGGCATAAGATATCCTCCGTGTTTCATCAACGAGCGTTGCGGTCTGGTGGGGGTCACCTCACGAAACGGATTATATAGCACGTTAAGGATTTGAAAACGGCTTTAACGGCCTAAAAACGCCGTTTTCTGGCCTTTTGAAATAGAGACCCTCATGCAACCCCTACCGTTCGATGAGCTTTGATCATTACAT
>JAZDKP010000275.1:0-4937 GCA_043802925.1 Fibrobacterota bacterium
GGGGGGATCAATGCGGGGAAACCGTGACGCGATAGGAAGCGCGAGCCCCCCGCTAAAACCCGTAGAGGTCGCGATACTTTCTCCGGAGATAGGCCAGATAGGGCGCGGCATCGAGTCCGCGGCCGGTGATGCGCTGCAACAGTTCCTGGGTCGTGAATTTGCGGCCATGCCGGTGCAGGTTTTTGCCGAGCCAGCCGAGCAGGCCCGAAAATTCCCCGCGTTCAATAGGGCCTTCGATGCCGGGAATATCGGTCTCGATTTTCTCCCAAAGCTGCGATGCGATGAGGTTGCCGAGAAGGTAGGTGGGAAAGTAGCCAAAGGACCCCATTGCCCAATGGATGTCCTGCAGGGCGCCTTCCCTGACCGTGGGCGGCGTAACGCCGAGGAAGCTTGCCATTTTTGCGGCCCAGGCCTCGGGCACCTCGTGTATCTTGATTTTCCGCTCGAGCATTTCGTTTTCCAATTCGAAGCGGAACATGATGTGCAGTCCGTAAGTCACCTCGTCCGCCTCCACGCGGTTGAAGGAGGGGTGGACCCGGTTTACTGCGCAATAGATGGATTCCGCGGTCTGGCCGGCAAGCGCTTCGGGAAAGCGCTTCTGCAGTTCGGGGAAGTAATGCTTCCAGAAGGCGCGGCCCCGGCCCACCAGGTTTTCCCACAGCCGTGACTGGGATTCGTGGAGACCGAGGGAAACAACGTTGGCCAGAAACGTGCGTTCGAACGCGGGCGCGATTCCCTGCCGGTAAAGCGCATGGCCGCATTCGTGCATCATGCCGAACAGGGCGGACGAAAGAAAGTTGCGGTTGACCCGCGTGGTGATGCGGACATCATGAATGGAAAAACCGGTGGAAAAGGGGTGCACGGACTTGTCCTGCCGGCCCCGTTCAAAGTCGAACCCGAATTGCCGGATGACCTCCCGGGCGAACTGCAATTGTCCGGTCTCGTCGTATTCACGGAACAGCACGGCGTCACTGGTTTTGTCCGCGTGCGCGGCCGCGGCCTTTGTCAGTTCGATGAGAACGGGCTTGACGGCGTTGAATACGGATTCGACCTGCGCGAAGGTCATGTCCGGTTCGTACTGATCGAGCAGGGCGTCGTACATCCGGCCGGTGTATCCCAGCGCATCGGCCTGCCTGCGGTTGAGATCAACGATTTTTTCGAGCCAGGGCTCGAACGCGGGCCAGTCGTTGTTTTTACGCGCCATCGTCCACATGTCCACGGCCTGGCCCGTGACCCGCGCCATTTCGGCAACGAGTTCGACCGGCAATTTGCGCGCCTTCCCATAGTCCCGTTGCGCCACCCGGACCATCCGCGCGTCGTCCGAATCCGGATCGAGCTTTGCCGCTGCGGTCGCTGCCGAATCGAGCAGGCGGCCGGTTTCATTGGCAACGAACATTTCATGCGCCATTTTCCGCAGGGTGGCGGTTTGTTCGGCGCGGGCCATACTTCCGCCGGGCGGCATGTTCACCTGCCGGTCCCAGAGGAGTACCGCCCCGGCGTGCCGCAGGTCGCAGATTTCGGCCAGCCGGGCCTTGAGGGTGGCGAGGGGGTTTGTCATGGCGTTATCCAAAGATAATATCCCGTGGTGATGAAATCAAAATGTCGCGCGTTGTCTTCGTACCCAAGGGGCCTAACTTATTTCCACGGGCAGGTAATGGATCTGCGGCTTATGCGGGCCGCCTTTTAAGTTTGATAAAAGAATTTCCGCGGCCATGCGCCCCATTTCGCGGGTGTCCCACCGGCATTGGTGGATTTTACGGACGGCTATTTTTTTGGCCTCGTGCCAGTCCGAAAAAAGGACGAGATCGCGCGTCCCTTTTTCAAGCAGCGGTTCATTTTCCACGATCGTTTTCAGCAGTTCAAAATAGGTCGTGCTCGCGCAAATGTATCCGGTGGCATCCGTCTGGTCCAACAACGCGTTTCGCATCCGTTCCCGCATTTTCGCGGTGTCGTCGAATGGGATGAAATGGGGTTTTGTTTTTATTGATCTCAGGTTGTGCGCTTCCGCTTGCACCGCTTGCCACCAATACTCGTGGTCCGGATCGTTGCGATGGCGTTTTCGCTGACGATTTCCGAAGAAAAGTACATTCCGGTGGCCGAGCCCATGGAGCTTGCGGAGCGCGAGCGCGCCCGCTTTTAAATGATCGATCGTCACCTGATCGATGGCATGTCCGTAATTGATGTAGTCAAGGCAGACGACCGGGATGTTCCGGTGCTTGAGTCCTTTATACAGAGAGGGATTGTAGAGGGAGTGGGCCAAAACGCCTGAGATACCCAGCGTTGCAATTTCATCGAGATATTCGTTCAGCGGTTTGTCCTCCATGGGGAGTACAACGGCCCTTTTGCCGGCCTGGCCCAAGGTTTCTTCCGCACCCATGAAGGATTGTGCCAGGAAATGCGTGGTTATCAGGCCGGAAAAGGTCCCGTTGAAAGCAAAACCGATTCGTTTTTGTCCGCCCATATTCGGTAAAGGTTTATGCGTCCTGTCCACCACGAACGTGCCTTGAGATTTGACCCGTTTCACCCATCCTTCGCGCGCCAGAAACGTCACGGCCTTGAATATTGTCACCGGGGACGCGCTGAATTGTGAAGCCAGCGCGTGGGTGTGGGGGATTTTTTTCCCGGGAAGGTAGATCCCTTTTTCGATGTCCCCCTGCAATTTTTCAGCGATATCTATGTGTTTCATATCTATATAATAAATACATTATCGCATAATATTATGTCATAAAAATGTATTTAATCAATACATAATCACATATTTTAATGGCGATTTCTCATTGCACAGATTAAATTATTAATGAAGAGTCATTCCATCGCAAAGGAGGATCCATGCTTGTTCGACAATCCATTTTTTTCCTGATCGGTTTATTGCCAATGCTGGTGGTCGCCGCCATTACCACGCAGCCCTTCATGTACATTGACACGGACCATCCGGAATCCGCTCTCTTCATCCACTGGCAAGGAGGTACGGGCACGGTCCATTACGGCATCTCGGATTACAGCCAGAGCCTGACCGGCGATAACGAAGTGCACCTGACCGGGCTTGCGGGCCATGCCCGGTACCAATGGTTCCTGGTGGTGGACGGCGACACCGGCGAGCTCGGTTCCTTTCAACTGGATCCGGGGGTGGGGGGCTCCTTTAAAATGGCCCTGTTCGGGGACACCCAGATGATGGACAGCGCGGGGGTGCGCTTTTTTGAATATGCCCACACCCACCGACCGGATCTCATTGCCGTTCTGGGCGATCTCCTGACCATGGACAACGCCGGGTGCGTCGGGTGCAACAGCTTTGAACGCTTCTTCAATTTCTATCCGGCCCTTTTCGCCAATGCCATTCTTGTGCCTGTCAAGGGAAACCACGATGACAGCATGGCCTACTGGACCGCCCGTTTTCCCCATATCCCGGCCACCGTGTACACGGACGACGTGAACGTGACCGCGGAGCATCAGCTGGGGCATAATTATTTCATGGATTACGGCAACGTGACGTTCTGCATCAATGATGGCAACCAGACCGCAGGCCCAGGTGAATGGACGCACAGCCTGCTTAAAAGCTGGTGGACCGCCAAGCTCGATGCCCGGATTGCAGCGCAAACGCTCCGTCCCATTGTGGTGGTTTTAACTCATTATCCAAGGGACATTGGGGGATCCTCCTACTTCGGCCCGGTCTATCAGACCCGTCATGGCGTCCTGTTTTACAACGGCCACTCCCATTACTACAAGCGGACAAAATGGCTGCAGATGGGGAATACTTATGGGAGCGGGGTGACCGGGGTGAGCGATACCCAGACTGCGGGTTACATGGTCTACTGCCATGCGGGGCAGGCGGCGGGAACCGATGACTGCACATCGGATAGTAACACGGTTTACAGCAACTGTTCGGGTGATGCGGACGCGGCCCGGCTGATGAGCCTGGTGGAGGTCGCGGGCGATGGCATGATCCATCATGCGGCGTACAAGGTCCTGAACACGCAAGGCCGCTATGACGGCGACCACGGGGTCCGAGACTCCTTTTCAGTCAATTGCACCGCAGAGGTCTCCGGGGCGACCGGAACAGCCACGCAACCGTCCGAACTGAACAACGGGCCCCTGCTGACCGCATCCCCGAATCCCTTTTCTTCGGAGGTCCGTTTTAGCATCGCGGGCCTGGCAGGGACGGCTTCTGCGGATTTAAGGATATACGACCTCCGGGGCCGGCTCCTTGAAAGCCCTTTAATCCATGCCGGGCCCGGGCGCGAAGCGATCTGGAATGCGCGGGGCATGTCGGCCGGCGTCTATCTGGCCCGTTTACAGGTAGGTAATCGTGAACTGACCAGGATTGTGTTGTTACAACAATGAGCATGCTCCCGGTCATAAATTGAGGAAATAAATATGATGACACGACATGGAGCAATCCTGCTGCTCGCGCTCTTCATTTGTGACGCGATGAGTTTGTCGCTTGTCCAGGGGCCGCAAGTCGGAAACGTCACGGACAGCACAATCACCTTTTCCTGGTTCACGGACAGCGCGGCAGGGTCCCGCGTGGATTACGGCACGGCCTCCAATTCACTTACGCTTTCCGTGGAAGACACCCATTCGGTCCAGTGGCACGTCATCCAGGCCGTGGGGCTTTCAGCCGGGACGCGCGTGTTTTACCGGGTCCACAGCGGGAGTTCACAGAGCAGCGTCTTTTTTTGTAAAACCCTGCCCGGCGTTGGGAAGCCCTTCCGTTTTGGAAGCTTCGGCGATACGCACGGTGGAACAAGCATAACGCTGGCTGCGCCGCTCCTCGTCCTGGATTCCTGCGATTTCTTTTTCAACATCGGCGATGTTGTAGGCGCGAATAACGTGCCTGAAACGACCGCGTTCCAGGCCTGTCTGAACTACAAGAAGCGGAGCGATTCGCTGGAACATTATGTTCCTGTTTATGAAACGTTCGGCAATCACGAAGCCTATGG